>JAMCZK010000004.1 GCA_023485685.1 Chloroflexota bacterium
CAAAGCCAAAGCCTCCAACTTGAACGCCTCCGGATACGTTCGATACTGTTTCTCATTCATCAACCTTCTCCTGCTTTAGTGTACGTATCAGGACATTTCCTGTGTCCACTAATTCGGGGGAAGACCACAAGGAGGAGATGCGGAATGGAAGTGGATCGAATGTACACCCGCCAAACTGTATTCATTAAATGACAGTTTTCTCGAATCAATAGTAACCACATACATACTCGACACGAAGGGGGATACTGATCCTAATAATGATGAGTGGGTTTTTATGCTGGATAACCCTGGATACAAAAATTTGGTGCTGGAATCAGCCAACAGGCTTTTCATCAGTGGAGAACTCAATACCACATGGGTTTTTTCCGAATTTCGGAAAAGCGACTGGGACAGGATTTTATCGGATTGGGACAATATCAAAGCCCAGCTTGATAAACAGAAGCTGCCGACTGGTTTTAAATACAATTGGAAAGCATCCCAAGATTTGATTGACTTCGCGATTGATAATGGATTGCAAGTAAGAGGTGGGAATCTTATCTTTGATGATGATGTACCTCAGGGGTTTTGGGCTTACTCTCCCGACGAAGCTAAAAAACTTCTTGAATTTATAGTGAAGACGAGGGTCATCAAATTTGGAGCCAGTGTTAATATTTGGAATATTGCGTCCGAAATGGTGGCGAGGGCCATGTATAATTCTGGTTTTTATACCGGAGAGAAATTAGATGCCATTACAAGCACTCAATTAACAGCACAATTTGCAAAAGAGGTTGACCCCGAAATTCAGTTGGCGTACGTTGAAGATTTTGTTTTTGAAAATTTCCCCTCGCCCCCATTCCACAATGATTACTTTAAGTTTATAGATCGCCTTCAAGAGTTAGGAGTACCAGTTGACGTTCTTATAATAGAAAACAATTTGTGGGTGCGAAGCCCAATAGATAGAGAAAAAATAAATCTAGTATTCGGCGAGGCAAAGGAGAGAAACTTGAGCATTGAAGGTGGAGAAACCACGATAGCTCTATCGTCAATCTATCCAGGCTGGCCAAACCGTCCACCCGAAGAATACCCTGATGACCAAGACTTACTGTTTATCCAGGCTGACATGGCTGCTGAACTAAAGCAAATTTATCGAGAAAATGGAGTTACATCTTTTGGTTTTGGTGCTATGGATGATATTACGGGATGGCAAGCTCGGATAGGGTATCCGGATTCAAGATCAACGTTATCGCCAAATTATGCAGGGGAAAGAAAACCGATTTGGTATTCATTCATGGCTGCTTCACTTAATGACTTTAAATAGCATTCAAATACCAGCAATTTTTCTTTTCAAAATCAGGCAATCCGAACTATCTTGCTAGCTGGCTTCCGCGGCTTAGCCTCACCTTCCCTTGTTGGATAACCCAATAAAATCAATCCTTTGCGCCTGCCATGACTCCTTCAGCCCGAGTGCTCGCGATACTTAAACGGGAACAAACAACGGCGAGCAGATCTACACACCGGCCAAGCTTTCGGCGTGGGCAGCAAGCAGCAGTTGGCCGCCAGTTACCGCATAAATTCTTCAAATTCGCTTCTACTCATTGATGCTTGATTGAGAATACTTTGAAATGTGCCCATCGCCACCTCTTTGTGCTTCGGCACGATCACCGTGTGTAATTTCCCTCCTCGAAGCCCCTTTAGTTTTACGCGGCTCCCTTTTTGCGAACCAAGAGAAACCCTGCTCTTTCTAAAGTCTTTATGACAGTGGAGCCGGAGTACAGCCTAGGCATATACCCGGTCAAGTTTCGGGTTTTTAGGAATCGAGGAACTGGGGATTTTGACCCCCTCGTCCTCCAAGAGAAGGTCAAGAGCCTCTTGCAGGTTTTTAGTGCCTCTTCTCTAATTCGACCTTGGCTGGCAAGTTCCAAACTGAGTGTTTTGGCGACAAACAACTTGCCTTCTTTCCACACCAGGGCAGGAATTGCTTTCTTTGCTATTTGAGATATCTTACCTGAGGTTGTTGATGTTGTACATGCTTCATCAGGAATTAAAGTCTACGGGTAATCTGATCAACAGAATTCCGCGGGCGTTCTTCCGGAATTTTTACCGGATAGCCTAACAAAATCAACCCCTGCGCCTGCCAGGATTCCGGCAGCCCTAGCGCTCGGGAAACCTCAGTGGGCACAAACAGCGGCGAGCAGATCCACACGCCGGCCAAGCCTTCGGCTTGGGCGGCGAGCAACAGCTGGCCGCCAGCCAGGGCGACGCTCTGCACGCCCATCAGGTATTCACCCTGAGTGCGGGCGGGGTCTTCGTATTTATCGAGCACATCGATATCGAGGCAGAGCAAAATGGCTTCGGGCGCTTCCAAAATGCGGGCACGGGAACGCGCAAGCTGAACAGATATTTCCTCTGCGGTCAAACCATCGGCTGTCAGCGTCTTTTGAAACTCGGCGCCCATTGCGCCCGCCAGCGCCTCGCGGCTTTCGCGGGACGCCAGTTGCACGAAGCGCCAGGGTTGCCGATTATGTGCGTTGGGCGCCCAGGTGGCCGTTTCCAGTATGCGAGTGATGGTCTCGGCGGGAACGGGATCCGGGCGGAAGCGGCGCACGGAGCGGCGCGAGCGCAACCAGTCGTGCAAATCTTGAGGAGTCAGGTTTGGGGCAGACATTCTGCCTTAATCTTCCGTGCTGACAAATTCCGGCAGGATCTTGTAGGTCACACGGACCTGCCCCTTTGGAATATCGAAATCGTGGCCGCGGTATTTGCGCGACAGCTCACTGATGTGATCAGCGGCACCTTCTTCGGTGAATTCAACCACTTCACCACGGATCTGTAAATAACGGTAGGGGAGCTTGGGATCTAAGATTGTCATAGCCACTTGGGGGCGGGCGCGCATGTTGCGATCTTTCTGGCGACCTTTGGCAGTGTTGATCAGGATATATTCACCTTCGACATTAAACCAAACCGGGGTTACTTGCGGCGAACCGTTGGGCATGAGCGTGCCGAGGATGGCGAAAGATTTGGTTTCGTCTTTGAGCAAATCGAGGAATTCTGCTGGGATTGATTTCATGGATCGTCCTGATGTCTTGAGGTCATGAGGTCTTGAGGTCATCTTCGCTGAAAATAAAATATTCGGCAGGCGCTTCGCGCAATGAACGGTTCTTGCCGCTTTTTACTAAATATGCAATAAAGCCATGCAAGTTATTTTTGGTTTCTTCAAAACGCTTTATGGTAGTCATCTGCCCAACCTTCCGCTTCAGATTTTAGACCTCCGGACCTCTCGACTTCCAGACCTCTTGACTATTACCGGAACGTATCCATTTCTTTAGGCCGTAGCAGTTCGGACAAACGGCCCTGTCTCAGCGGGTACGGGAAGCCGCGCACATGCACGGCCGGGCAGCCTTCGCTCGCTTGACCCATTACTATGGACGCGGCGGCCGCCAACTCGTCCGCGGCGCCGACGGTAGTGGCGCGCAGCTCGCGGCCGAAGAGGTCGCGGCGGCCGCGTAGGTCGACGACGCCAGGCAGCCCCGAGACGCCAATGGCCACGCCCACGGTGCCCTCGCGCCAGGCGCGACCGTGAGAATCGATGATTAGCACACCAAGCCGTGCTCGCACGCCAAGGCGCGCCCCACTAGCTTCTTCAAAGCGCGCCCGCATGGCGGCAGCCGAGGAGTCTGGGTCCTTGGGGAGCAGAAGCACCCAGCCTTCCCGCTCATCAACGTTGGAATGATCGATGCCAGCGTTGGCGCTGATGAAGCCCAGGCGGTGCTCCACAACGATAAGGCCGGGGCGGGAGCGAATGATCTCGGCGCTCTCATCCAGAATGAGTTGCACCAGGCGCGGGTCTTTATCCGTTTTCGAAGCCAGCTCCTTGGCTTCAGCGCTCGGTTTGACAGTTTCCAGGAAGACGCGCCGCCCTTCGGCCTTGGAAACGATCTTCTGCGCCAGCACCAAAATGTCGCCTTTGAGCAAGTCAAGTTTATGGCGCTGCAAAGCCTCCAGGATCAAGCGGACCAGGTCGTCGCCTTCCTGAACCAACGGAATGCCTTCGAGCGGTGTGAGAATTAGCGGCTTCAAGCGTGTTTCTTCGCGGGAATGCCGGCTACCTTGAAAGTGCCGTGGCGACTCTTGTAATATTTATTCATCGACACCAGGATCGAGGTCAGCCCTTCGACCACGATGGCTTTATCAAGGGCGCCGGCAAAATAAGCTTGCAGGCCTGCATCTTGTGCCAGCGTCATTACGGTTTCAGCGGCCGCGGCATCGTCGGCGCAGACCAGCACATCGGAATCCAGCGGCTGGTTGAAATTCTTGCGTAGCGAGGCGGCCGGCACCGTCTGGAAGGCGGCGACCACGCGGACTGAGGCGCCCACCAAATCTTGCGCAATCTTGGCGGCAGCCGGTGGCGCCGGGGGTATCAGATCGGGGAAGCTGAGCCGGGCCGTGGTATCCACCAGGATCTTCCCCTGCAATTCAGACTTGACTGATTCGAGGGCAGGCAGATGCGCGGTTTGTTCGACGGTCAGCACGCAGAGATCCGCTAGGCGTGCCGCCTCTGCATTCTCTTTGCCCTCGATCAAATCCTGGCCAAATTCGGCATTCAGCTCAGCGGCCACGCCTTGAGCTTTGTCGGCCTGGCGCGAACCAATAATGACATGATGGCCAGCCTGAGCCCAACGCAGGGCCAGCCCCGGGCCCAATTGGCCGGTGCCACCTAGGATCGCAATCGTCTTTTTTTCGTCCACATCGCCTCATACTCACCTAATACGCAACACGCAATACGTAATACGTATTACGTATTGCGTGTTGCGTAATCGTTGTATCGTTTCCAAACTTCAGGCGCCAGCTCGAGCGCCTTGGCGGCCATTTCAGCTTCGTCGATTTGGAGCAATCTGCGCTCGCGCATCAGAACTTTCCCATCCACCATGGTCATCGTGACCATGCGCTCCTGGAAACCAAAAACAATCTGCCAAGGGAGATTGCCGGCCGTCAAAGGAGTGAAGGGGTGATAGTCCACCAGGATCAGGTCGGCGCGCGCCCCAACAGAGACCTCACCAATCGAGGCACCTGGGAAGGATTGGGCGGCCAGGGCGGCATTGTTTTGCGCGGCGATCTTTGCCAGATCGGTTCCGTTCATCTTGCGTGGATCGCGGTGCCAGACTTTATGCAATAAATAGGCGGCCTTCCATTCAGCCCACATGTCCTGCGTGAAGCCATCATTGCCCAGGCAGACCTGGATACCCGCGGTGGTCAGCGCGTCGATGTCGGCGGCCCCCACCCCGTTGTTCATGTTCGAGCGCGGCTGGTGGCTGACCCAGGCGCCGCTCGCTGCCAGCATCTCGATCTCGGCGGCGTCCACGTGCACGGCGTGGGCAGTGATGCTGCGCGGTCCCAGAATGCCATGCTTGACCAGGCGCGGCACCACGCGCACGCTGCTCTTGGCAAGGCTGTCTTCCTGGTCGGCTTCGTGTTCGGCCACATGAATATGGAAGCCGGAATCTGCCGGCAAGGCATCGCGGCAAGCATCGAGCGTTCCATCGGACAGGGTCAAGCTCGCATGCAAGCCAAACAGCGCCGCCAGACGGCCCCCCGCAGGTTTTTCTCTGCGGACGCGCTCGATGAAGCGCACATTCTCGCGGATGCCGGCTTGCGTTTTCGCATTACCGTCGCGGTCGGTGACTTCGTAGCAGAGCACGGCACGCAGGCCCGTTTGCTCGACAGTTTCGGCAATAACGTCCAAGGAGCCATCGATGAAATTGGGCGAAGCGTGGTGGTCGAATAGCGTGGTGGTGCCGCATTTGATGGCATCAATCAGGTGAACCAATGCGGATGCCCGAACAGACTTTTCGTCCAGCGCCTTATCCAGCGGCCACCACAAGCGCTTGAGGATTTCGGGGAAATCCTTGGGCGCCGGATCCGGTATGGCCATGCCGCGCGCATAAGCGCCGTAGAAATGCGTATGCGCGCAGATGTTGCCCGGCATCAGGAGTTGGCCGCCGGCATCCAATTTTTCTTCCTGGGCGTATTCCTTTTCTAGCTGAGAATCCGGGCCGAGGGCTTCTATGCGCCCCTTTTTTATGTAGGCAGAGTGAGCAGGCAATACTGCGTTTTGTTTTCCCCAGGTGATGACGGTGGCGTTGTGGATGAGCATGTTCTTTGGATGGAATTCGCCTTCCTGAATAAAAAACCTTGTCCTTCCGAGGGAGCAAAGCGACCGAGGAATCCCTCCGGGCAAAAACGAATTTGAAAAATTTTGTTCTGCCCCAAGGGATTCCTCGCTGCGCTCGGAATGACAGACTAGGTTTTACTTAGGGCTCATCTGGCAAAGTAAGGATTCACCAAACGTCAAGCGATTCTAACATGATCACTTTCACGGACATCAAAGACTATAATCCCTTCAATGTCTAGTTCTCAAGTCATCATCGAAGAATTCCACAGCCGCGCCCTGGAAGGCAACCCACTCGGCGACCCGATCACCAGACGGGTGCCCGTATACCTGCCGCTTAGTTACCACTCCAAACAACGCTACCCCACCCTTTACCTGCTGGCTGCTTTTGGCAACCGCGGCCTGAAATTCCTCAACGATGACCTGTGGGAAGAAAACATCCAGCAGCGGCTGGACCGGTTGACCAATGAGGGCCGTATACGCCCTATGATCGTGGTGATGCCCGATGCAAGTACCCGCTATGGGGGTTCGCAATACATCAATTCCACCGCTACGGGCAACTACGAGGACCACATCCTCGAATTAGTCCGCTATATCGACGGCAAATATCCAACGATCGCAGAGGCAGCTCACCGCGCCGCAGCTGGGCACTCTTCGGGAGGCTTCGCCGCACTACGTTTTGGTATGCTGCACCCGGCCATCTTCGGTCTGGTGGCTGACCACAGCGGTGACAAGTGCTTCGAGCTTACCTACAAGCCGTTCATTGGGGATTTGCTTCGTTATTTCGAGCGCGCCGGCGAGGGCAGCCTGGAAGGCCTGGTGCGAAATCCCGGCGAGGCTCTCCGTCTGGGTGCGGCGCATGAAGCCCTCAATCAGTTAGCGATGGCATCGGTATACTCACCAAACCAGAATACTCATTTGGGTTTCGATCTTCCCTTTGATTTGCACACCGGCGCGCTGCGGCCGGATGTCTGGGCGCGATGGCTGGCTTTCGATCCATTGGAAATTGTGGAGCAACACGCGCAGTCACTCAAGTCACTGCGTCTGCTTTATCTCGATTGCGGCCGCTTCGACGAGTATAATTTGCTCTACGGCGCGCGGCTATTCACGAAAAAATTGAGCGCGCTGGGGATCCCATTTCGTTACGAAGAATACGACGGCAGCCATCGTTATATGAGACATCGCTACGACGTTTCTTTCTCGGCCATCTCGGCCGCCATGCCCACCTGAAAGGAAATCATGACCGATCCACGTAACAACGCTCTCAAGTTCGCCCACGACAACCGCCCCCGTTTCCTCGACGAACTCAAGGAACTGGTAGCTATCCCCTCGATTTCTGCCGATTCCGCTTACAGGCCGGATATCCAACGCGCCTCCGAATGGCTGGCAGCCAAGCTCAAAGCTTTGGGCTTCGAGAACGTCAAGACCCTCGATACAGGCGGTCATCCAATGGTTTACGCGGACCTGATGAAAGCGGGGCCCAAAGCACCAACCATGTTGGTTTACGGTCACTATGACGTGCAGCCCGCCGACCCAATGGAACTTTGGGAAACCAAACCATTTGAAGCGGTAAAGAAGGGTGACTATCTGGTCGGGCGCGGTACCTCTGATATGAAGGGACAAGTGATCGCCAGCTTGGCAGCCGTTGAGTCGGCATTGAAAGCGGGCGATGTGTCGGTCAACATCAAATGGATGATCGAAGGCGAAGAAGAGATCGGTTCCGGGAGCATGGAGGATTTCATCAAAGCCAACGCAAAATTGTTCGCCTGCGACTTCGCAGTAAATCCGGACGCAGGAATGCTAGCCCCTGACCAGCCGACGCTGACCTATGGTTTGCGCGGCCTGGCCTATTTTGAGATCCATCTCACCGGACCGAATAAGGATCTGCATTCCGGCTACTTTGGCGGCACGGTGCGCAACCCCGGCAACGAACTGGCGCGCCTGATCAGCGGAATGCACGACAAGAAGAACAGAGTCACACTGCCCGGCTTTTACGACAGCGTACGCAAGCTGGACGCGGAGGAGCGCGGCGAATTCGAGCGCATTCCTCATACCAGCGATGCAGATTACGCAAAAGCAGCCGGGGTCACTGGCCTATGGGGCGAAGAAGGCTTCACCGCATTCGAGCGCGCCACTTCGCGACCGACCCTCGAAGTGAACGGCATCCTCTGTGGTTACACCGGCGAAGGGCCCAAGACCGTGCTACCCGCCAAGGCAATGGCAAAAATCTCCTGCCGCCTTGTGGCCGACCAGTCACCCAAGCAGGTTGAGCAACAGATGGTTGCTTACGTGAAAGAACATTGCCATCCCGCAGTGAAATGGGAAGTGAAGATGATCTCAGACGGGGAGCCGGTCATTTCAGGGCGGGATTCGCGAGAAATGCTGGCCATGGCCAAAGCCTTTGATACCGTGTGGGGCAAAAAGACCATCTTCCGCCGCGAAGGTGGCACCATTTCAGCAGTGGCGTATATACAGAACGTACTGGGCGCTGAATGCGTGAACACCGGCTTCGGGCTGCCTGATGACCTTATTCATTCTCCCAACGAGCATTTGCATATCCCCACATGGGAGAAGGGCGTCGATGCCCTGATTCATTTCATCTACAACCTAGGCGAAGCCTAACTTGGCAAAGCCAAGAACGAAACGAGCTCCCCGCAAGGTCGCCACAAAACCGGAGCAGAAGATTCCCCTGTATGGGGGGCAGGCTGTCCTCGAGGGCGTGATGATGCGCGGCCGACGCTACATGGCCATCGCCATGCGCGCCCCCGATGGCAAGATCGTCTTGCACAGCGAACCACTCAGCCCCATCTACCAGAGCCCGGCAGCGCGCATCCCCTTTTTGCGCGGGCTGGTGCTGCTGTGGGACGCCCTGGCCCTTGGCGCGCGGGCGCTCACCATTTCAGCCAATACGCAAGCCGGCGAGGATGAAGAGAAACTGGAAGGCGCGCCATTGGCAATCACCATGATCATTTCGCTCGGGTTTGCCGTGGGTTTATTTTTTGTTGCGCCCGCCGGACTCAGCCATCTGATCGAAGGCTGGCTGGGGTTGCCACCCATCTGGGGCTCCATCCTGGAAGGTGCGCTGCGATTAAGCGTGCTGATCGGCTATTTGGGGCTCATTGGCCGCGTGGGGGAAATCCGCCGTGTTTATGGCTACCATGGCTCGGAGCACAAGACCATTCACGCCTTCGAAGCGGCCGCAAAATTGACGCCCAAAGAGGTGGACAAATTCCCGCGCGAGCATCCGCGTTGTGGCACAGCCTTTCTGCTCACCGTGATCGTTTTCTCGATATTGCTATTTGCCCTGATCGGCCCCATGCCGCTGCTGCCGCGCCTGGGGCTGCGCGTGCTTTTGATCCCCGTGTTAGCCAGCATCGCCTATGAATATCTGCGCTGGTCGGCTGCGCATTTCAGCAATCCGTTGGTACGTATTCTGGTGGCTCCCAACCTGGCGCTGCAGCGGCTCACCACGCGCCCACCCGACAAAGGGATGCTGGAGGTGGGCATCGCCGCGTTCAAAGAAATGAAACGGCTCGAAGAAAAGGCGGAAACCCAAGACTTTAGCGCCCCAACGCCATAGTTGACGGCACAACTCCATTTTGGCAATCCAAAGACTGCGGCGCAAAGACGAATCCTGCAGTTTAGCAAATTGGCGCGGGTAAAATCTCCCCAGTATGCAAGCCCGGATAAAACGCTCGCCGAAGCATTGGCCCAAAACAGCCTTCCTGTTTTTTATTGTCATACTGACAAGCATCGCTTGCGACTTAAGCAGATTTAACCCTACCCGTGTTCAACTCGGTCAGCCAGAGCCCGAGAAACGGCAACTCTTCCAGGGCATCACTTATGAGCGCATCGTACGCCAAAGCCCGCGGCCCATGGTCATCCACGTGGTCACCGTGGATCTGAAGGCTTCTGGGATCAAGACCTTAGTCACGCAGGGCGATCCTAATCAGGCGCGCCCGCTTTCAGCAAAAACCACTTCGCAATTCCTCGAGGATAACAATTTGCAACTGGCCATCAACGGGGATGCCTTCACGCCCTGGCAAGACCTGGGACCGTTAGGATATTCTCCCAAGCCGGGCGAGCGGGTCACACCTCAAGGGTTTGCCGCCTCTAAGGGCACGGTTTACTCACAAGATACGGATGAGCAGCCGACCCTTTACATTTATAAGAACAACAAAACCAGTATGAACGCGCTGACGGGGAAGGTCTATAACGCCGTATCTGGTTTTGAGCTGATATTATGGAATGGAAACATTAGGGATGGGTTGAACAATTCCGACACTGATCCCCGAACCGCTGTGGGTTTAAACCGTGCCGGTAATAAATTGATCATCGTAGTGGTCGACGGCCGCCAGCCCGGTTATAGTGAAGGCGCCACTCTGGCAGAGCTAGCCCAGATCCTTGCGGAACACAAAGCCTATTCAGCTATGAATTTGGATGGCGGCGGCTCCTCGACGCTGGTCATCGAGGGCGAGAACGGCGAGCCCCAGGTGTTGAATTCACCGGTTCATCAAGGCATTCCAGGTAACGAGCGACCAGTGGGCAACCACCTCGGGTTCAGCGCCAAATAGTTATGCTAACCCACCCTTCGCTGCTCTCAGGGCAGGCTCTGCCCTCCGCCCAATGGCGTTTGTTGCGTCATCCCGCCGAGCCCGGCGCCTGGAACATGGCGGTCGATGCCGCCATCCTGGAGAACGTCATCGCAGGCCAGTCGCCCCCCACCCTGCGTCTTTACGATTGGAACCCAGCCTGTCTGTCGCTCGGATTAGCCCAGCTCTTCGCCGATGTAGATGAAGAGGCCCTGACAGCTCATGGCTGGCATGTGGTGCGCCGGCCCACCGGCGGCCGCGCCATCTTGCACACCGACGAGCTTACTTATTCAGTGATCGGGCCTTCTGATGAGCCGCGGCTCCTTGGCGGCGTGTTGGAATCCTACAAGCGACTTTCGGAAGGATTAATGCAATCGCTGTTGTTGCTTGGCTTACCGGTCGAGCGGCAGCCGATGCGCGGGGGAAACGGATTCGGCGCACTGGATAACCCAGTGTGCTTCGAAGTTCCTTCCGATTACGAGATTACATTGAAGGGCAAGAAGATCGTCGGCAGCGCGCAGGCGCGGCGCAAAGGCAGCGTCCTGCAACATGGCAGCCTGCCGCTGTTCGGCGACATCGCCCGCATTACCGAGGTCCTGCGTTATCCCAGCGAGGAAAGTCGCCAAGAGGCTGCGGGGCGCGTGCGCGCTCGGGCTGCCACTGTAGAAGCAGGCCTCGGACGGCGCGTCACCTGGGAGGAAGCCGGCGACGCCTTCGTGCGCGGCTTCAACGAGACTTTGAATATCGAATTCGTCGAAGGGGAGTTAAGCGAAGACGAGAGAATGGCTGCGGAACGCTGGATGGCAGAGCGCTATGCGGGCGCAGCCTGGACGCAACGCGCTTAATTGGTTTCGAAGATTACTTCCGGAAACCCTAAATTCAACAGCAAGCGCAGCATGTAGGATTCCGCGTTGGCCTGCGCCTGATCCAAAATGCCGTCTTCGAGAGCGGCCTTCAGGATCTCCTGCTCCGCTGCTTGACGAGTTTCGGTCTCAAGGTTTTGGTTGCCGCGCGTGAAAACGCCGGTTTCGCGATCGTAAACATAAGACTCTTCATTATCGAGTGAGTAACTTAAAACCTCTGCCTCAGGCAAGTTCACGTAAAGCACCCCGTCCTCAACGCGTAAATCGTCGGAGCTTAACTTTTCAAGATCAACACCAGCGATTACTGTACCGTGAGCTACGAAGAGGATGCGATCGCCAAAAAGGGGCCCCAACAAACCTTGACCGCTTTCGGCCGTAATGATTTTTTCGACAGAGTATTGGATTGTCTCCAACCGGGCAAGGCTGCGCACCTGGTGAATGATAGTGACTGGATCCGGGATAATGGTTGGCGTGGGGTGGAGCACGTTGGCCACCTGCGTGCTGACCGAGTCAGCCATCTCGCCCACACGGTCGAGGCCACCGGTTGTCATATCACGGACCGCACCGAAAAACTGGTATGAAATGATGCAGGGAACGGCGATGATGACCAGGAGGCCCGCAATCACTAAATATGGCAGCCACGGGCGAAGTCTTTCCATGGAGAGATTATACTAAAATGAAACCTTGCGAAGGCGAGGAAAGCTTGCTTTCCGATGTTGCGAGGAGTGCATTGCGTAGCAATGCCGACGAAGCAATCCCCCATGACCTTTGGCAAATAATCTTGGGGATTGCCGCGCTAGCTAACGCTTCGCTCGCAATGGTTAACAGGATGGAATGAAAGTCGCCATATTACGCATGCATGTCCAGTTCCCGGGATCTGATTCGCTCAAGGCCAAACGCCGCCGGCTCAAGCCGCTGCTGGCGCGCCTGCATCGCGAATTTAATGTGTCGGTGGCCGAGGTGGATTTCCAGGATCGCTGGCGTGATTCCCTGCTTTGCTGTGCCATTGTGAATACCGACAACGGTCATGCACAGCGCTCGCTGCAAGAAATCGCTAGTTGGGTCGACACTAACTGGCCGGATGCAACTCTAGTCGAGGAAAAGATCGAGGTGCTGCAATGAGCCGCGCTCGCAATTGCTGCTCTCAGTGTGAAGGTATCGAGCAGATGTTTGACGATGAGCATGTAGACGAGGATCTGCGCTCGTACCGCGCCGAAGGGCCGGATGAGACTACGGGCTGGTTGCTGGATGAGTTGATAGCACGTGGAATCGATGGGCTCACCCTGCTGGATATTGGCGGTGGTGTGGGCGCCATTCAACATGAGTTGCTCACCCATGGCGCCGCCTCTGCGGTGCACGTGGACGCGTCCAGCGCGTACGTCGAAGCCGCCAAACGCGAAGCCAAACGACGCAAGTTAGCTGACAAGATCGAATGGCATTTCGGCAACTTCGTGGAACTGTCGTCCGATCTCAGCCCCGCCGACATTGTCACCCTGGATAAGGTGATCTGCTGCTACGACGACATGCCGTCCTTGGTTCGCAAGTCAGCCAGGCTGGCGCGGCGCTTCTATGGCATCATTGTGCCGCGCGATACCTGGTGGCTGCGCGTCGCTTTCCGGGTAATGGATTTTTTCCAGGGCTTGTTCAAAAACCCTTACCGGGCATTTGTCCACCCGCAAGACAAGATCGAAGGCATCATCAACCGGGCGGGGTTGAAGCGCGTTTTTGAGCGGCGCAACTGGCTGTGGCAGGTCGTGCTGTATTCGCGGTAGGCTTCGGGCTTTAGATCGTTAGTGGGTACGTAGGGGATAAGCTAAAAGGTCATCTTTGGGGCGTGGCCAATAAGTAACGGCCGCAAAAGAACGAACTTCACCGCGCCAGGGAAGGATTGACCCTGATTGACTTGCCCATATACTTTAGGCAAAAGTATATGGGCAAGTTTAATCACTGCAGCGAAACGCTATAACCCAAGGCCAAAGTGGAGCGCCAAGTTTCCCGGCCCAAGGAGGAAAAGGGCCAATGAGGCGCCTAGAAGGGCAAAGTCAAATTCCCAACCTGTAGTGTCTTTTGCTATGAAGGGGGTTTTCATCATGCCGATCTTCGCTTGCTTGATTGCCACAACCATATTTATTGCCATAAGCAAAGCGATTAGACGCGTGGCAAAGCCAACGATCAAAAGGAATCCTCCAACAAACTCAAGAATGGCCACCGTCCACGCAAAAAAACCTGGAAAGGGAATGCCCATTTTGGCAAGTCCGGCTCCAAAACCCCTGGGACCGCCCGTGGGTGAATTGGGAAATGGCATCTTGGGATACCCGTGTAAGATGAAGATAATTCCAACAGTGACGCGCAGGATCAATAATCCTATATCGGAAAATTGTGCAAGTACCGTGTCCAGCATTCTAGGCCTCCTAGCCTGTATATGAGATAGTTGCTATAGTGTGTATAGTATAACCCGCTAACTATAAAATGTAAAGCTGCTTTCCGCTGTGCTATACTTACCATCGAGTCGACGTGAAAAAACTGGACGTGGGTAAAACTCCCCAATGCGGTCATGAAGTTGAGGGCACTGCTCGTTTGCTTAGTGGCAAGTGGACCTTATTGATTTTGTATTATTTGGCAGATGCGACACAACGGTTCAGTGATTTGGAGAAACTGACAGGGATCAACCCACGAACACTCTCAAATCGCCTGAGCCATCTCGAGGAAACGGGGGTTGTGAAACGTGAAGGTTACGCCGAAGTTCCCCCGCGAGTGGAGTACAGCTTAACCAAAAAAGGCCGAGGCCTAATTCCCATAATCGAGGCGATGGATAAATACGCAAAAAAGTGGATGACAGCCTAATACAACCTATAATAGTATTGACCTGGAGTTCACCCCTGAATACCTCAGCCTCTTCTTCTAATCTTATTAAGTTCACTTTCGCAGGCGTTTCTCCAAAAATGACTTGAGCACAAGGGCACTATTGTATTTTGTGTCGCGAGCGCTGTACAGCAGGGTCACGTCGCCGCGGCCGGCTGCCTCCACAATAGGTCCCCAGGCGTTCGGATTACCAGCCAATTCGGCCCGATACCGCTTCTGGAATTCACGCCATTTGCGCGGATCATGCCCGTACCAGCTCCGTAAACCGCCACTGGGGGCAACATCCTTCAGCCATTCCTCCATTTTTAGGCTTTCTTTCTTTATCCCACGCGGCCACAACCTTTCGACCAGGAATCGAACCCCATCGCTGGCTTCCGCACTTTCGTAAACGCGTTTTATCTTCAGCATGATTTTTATCTGTTTTTGAATAGATCGGAGCTAATTTTATCCGTATGGAAAATCTTCCCCCACTTTAAAAAGTCTTATTAAGGACTCTAAAAAAAGCAGCACCTTGGCGAAAGCCAGTTCCTGATGTCTTTTTGTAAGGTGCCCCCACGGGGATTCGAACCCCGGTTTTAGCCTTGAAAGGGCCACGTCCTGGGCCTCTAGACGATGGGGGCGTGCGAGCGGAGTTGTAACCTAATTTTCGTCGAGTGGTTTTTTCACCGCTCAACTTGGAGTTTCTAGCTTTGTTTTAATCCGCGATCCGCGATGATTATTTGCGAGCAAGCGGTGGATTTTACCATGCAAGCGGTGATAAAAATTTATGGGGAAGCGAGGGCAAGATCGGGATGTTCCACAATGCCCATCGTCGAAAATGGCCAGTAACGGAAGATGGCTTTGCCGAGGACATCCTCAATCTTTAAAGGTCCCCAGGAACGCGAATCCGAGGACTCGTTACGGTTATCGCCCATCACGTAAACGTAGCCTTCCGGGACAATCAGCTCAGCCAGATCGGAGCGCGGCGCTTCCCTGATGTATGGCTCAATGAGAGGTTCACCGTTTACATACAGCACGCCGCCATAGATGGCAACCCGGTCACCAGGAAGCCCTATGACGCGCTTGATGTAATCGTCCTCGGGGTCCAATGGAAAGGGGAATACAATGACATCGCCGCGTTGGATGTCTCCCAGTTTATAAGCTATGCGATTCACGATGACGTAATCGCCATCATGAAAGTTGGGTTCCATGCTGCTGCCATCCACGCGGATGCGCGCTGTAAGGAAATTGATGGCCATGAACAAGACCAAGGCCAAAACGATGGTCTCGATGACTTCCAGCAAGACACGGCGCGCGGCCGAAGGTGGAACTTCTTCGAGCGCAACTACATTTTGCCGTTCGAGCGGGCTGAATTCAGGATCTGTGGGAGGGAGAGCCATATTTTTCTTCTTCAGAAGCGGGCGTGATTATACTTTGCGAAAGCGGCGTTGGGTTGTAACAGGCCGCGGCGTAGCTACGCCGCGGCGGGGATTGCCGCCTTCCCAATACAATACGGGTCGGTTAAAGGCGGCACTAATCAAAGGCTGGGATAGTTAACGAATCGATGATGCCGACAATCACGGAGATGACGCAGGCATCCGGGTTGCCCAAGGCTTGCCGGGCGCCGTTCCCCTCGCGGTTCACCAGCACAGTATCCCCCACCCCGGCATGGGAATTGTCCAGGGCCACAAAGTCCCCACTGGGTTGCTCTTCGGGCAAGAGCAGGGGCTGCACGACCAACAACCGCCGATTTTTGTAATCCGGATGGCAGATGGTGGTAACAATGGTGCCGGTGACCTTGCCCAGGATCATAGTGTCTTTACGCAATACGCAATACGTAATACGTGTTGCGTATTGCGTAATGCGTAAGAAAATTAGGGATCATGAATAACGAGTGTTTCCGGCTTTCAAAGTGAAATCGAATTCCCCATCGGGGCGAACTTTGAGCTCGTCCACTAGACCGATGAGCGCCAAATCCACGGGAACGAATTTATGAGGCAAAGCCAGCGCAGCTTCGCGGGAGCGGACCATGACACAGAGATCACCTAGGTTTGCCTCGACCACGTCCACGGCCACCTGCAATGGACCCGTCCGTTCCAGTTTTTTGTTCAAAGGCTCGACCACCAGCAGACGGCATCCCTTGAGATCGGGATACTTCAGCGTGCTGATAGCCACGCCGCGCACGCGCCCGAACAACATCAGCCGCGTCCCAGGCTCTTCAATACACGCTTGACGATGGTGCGCAAGAGGGCGTCGTCCACCTGGTCGCCCAGCTTGCCTTTGACTGCGGAGTACACGCGCGTCTCCAAGTCGCCGCTGCTCGCGGCTGGTTTCGGCGCCGGTTCACTGGCGGCGGGAGATGGGAGCTCCGAAATATATGGCCGGGCGGGCGCGCTGGCCGGGCGACTATCGCGCTCGCTCAGCAACTCGACGCCCAGGCGGCGCGCTTTCTCGCGCGCCAGGTCGGTAACGACCACGTCCTCGCCGACGACCAGAGATTTCACACCCCGGCGGGCCAGGTCTTCGATATCGCGCTCGGTGTAAAAGACTTTTGCCATAACTACTCCATCTTGGGGATTGCCACGCTCGCTGCGCTCGCTCGCAATGGTTTATCCCTCCAGCTAACCGTCAATTCCGTCAATGGCGCTCAGCGCCTGAGTGGCGGCTTCGTTGGCGGTGATGATCTCGGATTCGGAACCGCTCAACCACATGCGGCCATAGCGGCCCACGGAAGATACGTGCATGATCTTGATGCTGGCCGTCTTCTCGGCCTCATTGCAGGCCAGGTTGATGTAGGCTGCAGGCGCGCATTCGAGTACCAGCATGGTTTCGCCGGGAACCAGCATGCTGCCGCGGCGGAAACGGTTAAGCAACTGCGCCTGGTATGGATCGACATTGGTGATGATCTGCATCGAGGCGATCTTGGGCCGAATGCGGTCCTGCACCTTGAGACCTAAACGATCGAGCACAGCTTTGCCGGCTTCTTTGACTGCGGCTTGATTGTGCGAATGCACTTCGAACATGCCGAATTCGCGTTCGACGAGTTGGGCGCCGGGCTTCGCCTCGGTGGCCTTCACGGCGATATCCACCATGCGGAAAGCTTCGTTGCCGGGCGCCATCTCCACGTAGAGCGAAGCCATACCCTCAGTGGGCAGGTCACCTTGAGTGATGGTGCCCACAAAGGCCGCGTATTGCGGCTGCATGCGATCCAGGTAACAGTAACAACGCAACGAGAATTTCTCTTCTGCCATAAAAATAGTCCTTAGTCCGAAGTCCGAGATTCGAGGCCCCGAGTCCCGATGTCGCGATGTCTGGAAGACATAAGCGACTGTGTGTCATGCAAGGCAATTCCAATCGGGGTCACAAACATCGGACGTTCAGGAACTTGTGCTTTGATGCCGGTGTATTCCTGCACCACTTCTGCCATCCCAGGGAAGGCCGAGGTGCCGCCTACCAGGGTAAGTTGTTGGACGGCCTTGCCGCTTTGCAACTCATATTCTGCGACATGCCGGGCAGTGATGCTGGCTACCTTCTCGATTACTGGACGCACCACGGGCATCAGGCGCTGCTGTTGTGTGGGATCCAGTTTCATCTCCTCAGCTTGTTCAAACGAGATGTTATGTGCACCTGCGATCACCAAGCTGAAGTGCGTGCCTCCGGTGGCTTCGTCGGCAGTGTAGACCACCCTGCCATCTTCGATGATGGCAATGCCGGTCGTCCCGCCGCCCACATCGACCACTGCGCCCTGCCGCAGACCCAGCAACGCGTTAGCGGCGCTGGGTTCGTCGATCAGGGCCAGGCAATGCATACCAGCAGCTTCCACCACGTTGGCAGTCGCTTGAACTTCCGCGCGCGGTACGCCTGGCGGGAAAGCGCTGGCGGCGTGGGTCAACTCGCGGCCTAGCCGCTTTTCCACTCGCGCTTTCATGGCGGTCAACCGATCTACTGCGCCCACGTAGTCCACCACCAAGCCGTCACGCACGACTTGAGCAAACTGGTATTCGCCAGCCAGGGGATTGCCCCGCGGGTCCAGCACCACGAGCACCAGATAAGCGGTGCCCAGGTCCACGCCCACTCGCAGAGGGCCTTGAGGGGACGATTGCAGCGGAGGCGGCTCCGGGTCGCCCACCCTGCGCAGCACCTGTTCGGCGCGAGCCAGTGTGGCGGTGGGGTCCAATGTGTGAGGCTGCGCAAGCGATCTGGCTCGCGTTGGCCTGGACCTGACTTTATGCAGGCGCGTTTTAGTCATGGAGATTGCTTTCCCTCGTCGCCGCAGAGCGGCTCGCTCGGGACAGGCTCTGGAGCCTATGGCTCCTCCTCGCAACTAGGTCAAGCAAAATCAGCTTGACTTGGCCCCGCCGCTGCGGCCGCCGATAGCACCGCGGCTGTTCTGCGGCAGGATCATCTCAACGTTTTCGTGCGGGCGCGGGATCACGTGCACGGAAACGAGCTCGCCGATGCGCTTGGCAGCGGCAGCCCCGGCATCGGTGGCGGCTTTCACCGCGCCGACGTCGCCACGCACCATCACGGTGACGTAGCCTCCGCCGACATATTCCGAGCCGATGAGCACCACGTTGGCGGCTTTGACCATTGCATCAGCCGCCTCCACAGCGCCCACCAAGCCACGGGTCTCCACCATGCCCAGAGCGATCAAACCTAAGTCTTGTGCCATTTTTCTCTCCTTCTACTCAAGTAATTAATGAATAGTAAATAGGGATTAGGAAGCGCCTCATATGCGCATTATCTGTGTAACCACATCTTGAACGATCTTTTCCAGCTGTTGCGGATCGGGACCGAATAACGGACCAGCGGCAACCGAGCCCGGCCGCAATGCGGATTCGGGCGGGGCCACAGTTTCGTAAGCCAAACGCTTTACATTGAATAAGTGATACACGGTGATGTTGTCACCGGTGATGGAGCCGCCAATGCCTCCGGAACCCAGAGTCATCGAAGGCATCAGGCCCGTGGTAAGGCCAATAGCGCCAAGGGTAGCCATCGTGTTTACGGCAATACGGAAGACGGGCTTCTCCAATCCGAAGGCCATGATCACTTTTTCATCCGTTGCATAGATGATGATGGAGTGCCCCCGACCGCCAAATTGGATCAACTCGATGCAGCGATCGCAGCCTGCTTCCCAGCCATCCACTTCGTACCAACTTAGCACTGTGGTCAGCTTCTCGCGAGAGAGCGGCTCCTCGCGGCCCACTTTGCGCAGCCGGGCTACCAAAATGCGCGCCGATGTCGGAACGTTGATGCCGGCCATGCCGGCCAATATCTGAGGCGACTTGCCCACGGTCGCGGTGTTGATGCTGCCATCGGGATTGAACAGGGTCTGGCGCACGGCTTGGGCTTGCGCCTCGTCCATGAAATAAGCACCCTCGTTCTTCATTAGTTGTTCAAGGCGAGCAGCGATCGGGCGGTCGGCCACAACTGCCTGCTCAGTAGCGCAAATTACGGAATAGTCGAAAGCTTTACTGGCAACAATATAACGGGCGGCTTTTTCCAGGTCGGCGCTGCGATCTACGTAGACCGGCACGTTACCGGGTCCGACGCCATAGGCGGGTTTACCCTGCGAGTGGGCGGCGCGCACCATGGGGCTGCCGCCGGTAGCCAAGATCACTGCGGTGTGGCGGTGGCTCATCAACTCGTTGGTGCCAGGCAAGCTCACTTCGGACATGCAATGGATCAGGCCAGCCGGGGCGCCGGCTTGTACGGCAGCTGCGGACATCAGCTTGGCTGTTTCGACGCAGCAATTCACCGCGGCCGGGTGCGGGGCTACCACTACCCCGTTGCGCGCCTTCACGGAAATGAGAATCTTGTTCATCACGGTGGAAGTGGGGTTGGTGCTTGGAATCAGCGCCGCCACCACGCCCATGGGCCAGGCGATTTCGTAGACACGGGTCTGGGGATCGTGGCGCACCACACCCACCGTCTTGATATTTCTGATGCTCTCCCATACGTGCTTGGAGGCAAATTCATTCTTGAGCTTCTTGTGTTCGGGTACCCCATAGCCGGTCTCTTCACTGGCCATGCGGCCCAGGCGCTCGGCAGCCTGGAAAGCTGCGTTCACCATGGCTTCGCAGACGCGGTCCACCTGTTCCTGGGTGGCCTTGGCCCAGATCTTCTGGGCGGCATAGGCCGACTCCACCATGGAACGGGCCTGCTGCATCGAGGAAAGGTCTTTGTCGAACTCGGCCATAGCGCCTCACTAACTCTTGCGGAACACGACTTCACCGTCCACTTGAAGGGAATCAATCACGGCCATGATCACTGCGTCCACCGGCGCATCCTTGGTCAGGTAAGTCTGGCGGCCGCTGGAGCCATGCGCGGTAAGCACCAGGTCGCCGACACCCGCGTCCACCGTATCCACAGCCACATAGGGCTTACCGGTGGCCTTGCCGGTTTCATCCGCTTCGCGGCAGATAAGCAGTTTGCGGCCTTCCAGTTTCTGGTCTTTGATGGTGGCTACAGTGGTGCCGATCACTTTCGCAATTAGCATGATTCCTCTGCGTGGTTTTCAAAATTACAATGTAGCGTGTCATTCCGAGGAGCAGTATTTGCCGATAGGCAAACTGGCGACCAGGAATCCCTACAGGCAAAGCAAGGCGCGCGGTTTCCTGTGCCCCAAGGGATTCCCCGCTGCGCTCGGAATGACAAATTTATAGAAAGCGGCGCCGTTGAATGCATACCTAATAAGCCTTTACTGGTTCGGTAGCTGTCTTCACACGGGTGGTAGCCATTTCTTTCTCGCCGGCGACGATCTTCACACCGGCGCTGGCACCAATGCGCGTGGCGCCGGCTTCCACCATGCTCTTGGCATCTGCGTAATCCTTGACGCCACCGGAGGCCTTGACACCCATCTCTGGCCCAACCACACGGCGCATCAGGGAAATATCAGCGACCGTGGCGCCGCCACCGGAGAATCCCGTGGAGGTCTTGACATAATCTGCGCCGGCTTCTTTCGCCAATAAACAGGCGGTGATTTTTTCTTCTTCGCTCAACAGCGCGGTTTCAATAATTACTTTCACCAGTGCACCGGCAGCATGCGCCAGTTTGACCACGCCCGCAATGTCACGGGCCACGAGGGTGTAATCGCGCCCTTTCAGCGCGCCGATGTTGATGACCATGTCGATCTCAGTGGCACCATCGCGCAATGCGGTCTCGGTTTCGAAGGCCTTGACATCCGGGGCCGAAGCGCCCAGCGGGAAACCGATCACCGTGCACACCTTTACTTCGGTGCCCTTCAATAAATCGGAGCAGAGTTTTACATGTGTAGGATTTACGCAAACAGATGCGAAGCCATAAGTGCGGGCTTCGTAACAGAGCTGCGCGATCTGATCTGGAGTGGCATCCGGTTTGAGCAAGGTATGGTCGATGAGTTTAGCCACGCTGGGATCTGATGGGATGCCGCCCAGGGTTGAAGTCAAGCGCTCGGCGCCGGCGCTGATCACATGGCCGACGCGATCAAAACAAGTCTTGACGCAAATGCCGTCGGCGCATTCCTCGGTGCAGCTTTCACCCAGAGAATGCTGGTGACGGTGTTCGTCTTCCGCGATGGCCAATAGCACTTCGCGGGTGATGATCTCGACGATTTGACGGACTTGTTCGCTATTTGGCATAGACATGACTCTCAATCGCCATAATCTTATCCACGCGTTTGGCATGGCGGCCGCCGCCGAATTCGGTACGCAGCCAGGCATCAACGATCTGCTTGGCCAACGCCAGGCCGATCAGTCCGGCGCCCAACGTCAGCACGTTGGCATCGTTGTGTTCGCGGCTGTTGACCGCGGTGGCATGATCGTAGCACATGGCGGCGCGCACGCCGGATACTTTGTTGGCGGCCATGCAGGATCCGATGCCGGCGCCGTCGATGATGATGCCGCGCCAGGCCTCGCCGCTGGCCACTTTGCGTGCAACGGTTTCGGCGAAATCGGGATAATCCACCGCTTCGGTGCCGTGCGTGCCGCAATCGAACACTTCGTACCCGGTGTCTTGTAAATACGGTATCAGCTCGCTTTTCAGCGCAAAGCCGCCGTGGTCAGAACCTATCGCCACTAATTTGCCGGAAGATGTGAGCGAGTTAGAGGGTTGGGAAACCGGGGTTTCCTCTGCGCGCAGACGCGAGACCACCCGTTGAACGATCTGCTGGATTTCGGAGTCGGACACAGGGGTCATTGTCGAGGATTATAGGTTCGGGCTAAAGGCCGCACAACCTGTTTCAACTGCCAACTGGAGTTTTGATGGGCAGACGGCGGAAACCAATGTCTTGCACAGGGGCATGCAACTTGAGATTCGTATAGAAACGGAACTGATCGGCGCGTACTTCGGAATCGACATACTCGATCACGCGTCCATCAACCAGCCGCGTCTCGCGGTGGAAGACGAAGACCACCGCGGGCAGGGTGAGGCCCAGCAATTCGGCGACCTGCGGCGTCGCCAAGCTGGCTTCAATCTCCTGCTCGGCGTGGTCTGGCCGGCAACCATATTCGTCGGCCAGAACCTGATACAACGAAGTGGTTGAGAAATCCCGAGAAAGTATTCCGGGGCAGAATTCGTGAGGCAGATGAGCGCGTTCGATGGCTGTTGGCTGGCCGTCCATCAGGCGGACGCGGGAGAGATACACAACTTCCGCGCCTAGCTGGATTTGCAATCGCCGAGCGAGGAAAGGGTCGGCGGGTATGAGGCGGGCTTCCAGCACGCGGCTGCCCACCTGCCTACCCTGCATTTGCATTTCTTGAGTAAATCCCAGGAGGTATTCGGCGGTTTTGCTGACCCGCTCGCCAACAACGAAGGTGCCAACTCCCTGAACCGTCTTCAGGAGGCCCCGGGCGGTCAGGTCTGCCAGGGAATGGCGCACAGTATTGCGCCCCACCCCGTAAAGGGAGCAAAGCTCGCTTTCGGAGGGGATGAGCTGGTTTGCTTTCCACTCGCCGGCTTGGATTCGCTCCAATATGGAATCGGAAACAGCCTGATACAGAGGTTTTCCAGCCGAGGATTTTTCGAAGTCAGGGCTCATTGTGAAAATTTGTACACATTCCTACATGTACCAACATGTTCTATCGGCTATAGGATACTACGATTCAAGGCCCGGAGTCAAGCCCCGAATAACGACTAAAGCTTAGTTCCTTTGTCCGAAATAGAAACTCAAGTTCAGGAGGATCGATGAAAACCAAGGTCAAGGGCAAAGCAGCCAAATCCAGGGATGTGGAAGTGCACACCAACCGCCCCATCCACAGTAAGGACGGCAAGGAACTCGGGAAGATAGTAGAAGTCGTGTATATGCCGGATAGATCGAAAATCCGGTTTGCGGTTATCGATTTCGGAGAACCTTACTCCGGCGAAAAAAAGCTTTTTGCGGTTTCCTGGGATGCAATCGAATTCGACAGGACCGGTTTTGGCGTTCTCGACTTCGATGTGGATCCGGATATTCTCGCCAAGGCTATGCCCTTGGACGAGGAGAATGCCGAGGAAGTAAAGGCGCAGAAGCGCCTGAAGGACGTTTCTCTGCTTTTCTTACAACGAACAAAACCACTGGAATGAAAGGAGCTGACAATGCTTAGTTGGGCGCTCACCTTTTTGATCATTGCCTTAATCGCAGGAATTCTGGGATTTGGAATGGTGGCGGGCGTTGCCGCCGAGATCGCCAAGATCTTATTTGTTCTGTTCCTGATCCTGTTCCTGCTATCGCCTTTTATCGGGCGGCGGACGGCAGCTTAATCCACGCCGGTAAAAAACAAGAGCCCGCTTTTGCGGGCTCTCGAGGTTTAATGAGAACTTCGTGACTGAATTTCCTAACTTGCCAACGGGATCACGTAAAAAAGAATGGCAAAGTAATGAAAAATACTGCCCAATAGAACGAAACCATGCCAAATAGCGTGATTGAAGGGCAGCCGTTTCCAAATATAAAAGATGCTGCCGAGGGTGTAGGCTAACCCACCGGCCAATAAGAGCAACAACCCACCCAGTGCAACGGTGGAAAGCAGAGGTTTGATCGCTATTACTGCCAGCCAGCCCATGGCGATATAGGGGATGGCATTGATCCAGCGGCGCTGCTTGAGCATAAAGCCTTGCAGGGCGATCCCGAGAATAGCCAACCCCCAAACCAGGCCAAATAAGGTCCATCCCCAAGGGCCGCGCAGACTCACCAAGGCGAAAGGCGTGTATGTCCCAGCGATCAATAGGTAGATAGCCGAATGATCCAACATGCGCAGCAATTTTTTGGCGCGATCGATTGGAATACTGTGATACAGGGTGGAGGCCGTGTAAAGCAGAATCTGCGAGGCGCTGTAGATGCTGGTGCTCACCACATGCCAGGCATTCCCAAACAGACTCGAGAAGCTGGCCATCACGGCCAACCCAATAATGGACAGCAGAATCCCGACTCCATGAACGATGCTGCTGGCGATCTCTTCGGCACGACTATAGCGGTTTGCGTGGATGTTTGTGGTCATAGCAATCCTGGATAGACAAGATTATATCGAATTAAGTGGAGGGAATAAGTCGGCTTCACAGTTAACCTGAGCTCAATTCGCCGTGATGGATAAAAAAATAGATGCGATACCCGGCAACTGGGTGGAGCGGGTCTGAGACCCGTCCACTGCAAAAAGAAAAAATCAACTTCGGTTCTTAAACACGGTCCTAATGGGCGTCCCCAGGAACCCGTGCGTTTCCCGAATCCGGTTTTGCAGAAAACGCTCATAGGTGAAATGCACTAGCTTATAGTCGTTCACGTATATCAAAAACGTGGGTGGGTCTGTGCGCACCTGGGTGCCATAATAGATCTTGAGCGCCCGGCCAGAGCGAGTCGGCGGGGGTTGGTGGTCCTGCGCTTCGCCCAATATACGGTTGAGCTGCGAGGTGCCCAATTGCACGATGCGTTCTTCACCGACGCGAGCTGCCGTGGGCAGCACTTCGGAAACTTTGTATCCCGATTTGGCTGAGATGAAAAGCAAAGGTGCATAATCGATGAAATTCAAGTCACGGCGAACCTGTTGGGTAAATGTTTCCATAACGGAACGCTCTCTACTTACCGCATCCCACTTATTCACCACAATCACCGCGCTTTTCCAGGCCTCCTGAACGTATCCAGCGATGTGGGCATCTTGAGCAGACAACCCAGCCACCGCGTCTATCATCAGTAAAATCACATCGGCGCGCTCGATGGCTTTCAGCGTGCGAATGCTGCTGTATTTCTCGACGCCGGGTTCGATCTTGCCGCGCCGGCGCAAACCTGCCGTGTCGATCAGGCGCACTTTCAAGCCTTGCCAATCCAACATCGTATCCACCGCATCGCGCGTTGTTCCGGGTATGTCGCTGACAATGACGCGCTCTTCGCCGATCAATGCATTGAACAAAGTCGACTTGCCCACATTAGGCTTTCCAAGGATGGCAATGGATAAATCTTGCACTTCTTCCTGCTCGGGTTCCATAGGCCTTGTTTTAAGGGCTTTGACCAATTCGTCCAGCAAGTCGCCGGTACCAGTTCCATGGACCGCCGATACTGGGAACGGCTCACCTATGCCCAATTCGTAAAAGGAAGGCACCTGGTCGCGACGCGCATTCGAATCCACCTTGTTCACCACCAGCAAAATCGGCGGGTGCAAATTGCCATCCACCTTGCGCTGTTCTCGGCGAAGGATGTCGGCCACCTCAGAATCCGATGGCGTGACGCCATCCTCGACGTCGACGACAAAGAGCACTGCGTCAGCTTGGCGAACGGCTTGCCGGGCCTGATCGCGAATCTGCTCGACAAACTCGGCAGAGCCGATCGAAAGCGGCTCGCGCCCATGACCATGCGCGACACTGGAAGGATCAATGCCGCCGGTGTCCACCACCACAAAATGCAACCCGTTCCACTCGGCTTCGGCATGCAAGCGATCGCGGGTGGTGCCAGCAATCTCATCCACCACCGCCAATCGTTCGCCGGCCAGGCGGTTAAACAAAGAACTCTTGCCAACATTGGGCCGGCCAACGATGGCGACGATGGGCTTAGACATGGTTAGGGGGTGGTACTGCGAGCGATGGTGACTTCGATAGAACTGGGGGTAGTGGTCAGCAAGTGCACATCTTCGGGCAGGATTTCCACTCGGGTTTCCAGCAGATGCGTACCGCTCTGCAATCCGCTCAAGTCCACAAAGACACGAACATCATCAGGGAGCAGACTTTGCAGAATGGACGACGGCCCGGACAGGAAAACATTCACGCTTTGCGGGGAGAGCTGAGCCTCATACCCATTCGCCAATCCAATGACTTCCACAGGAAGAATGAGGAGAGTGCTGCTTTCGATGGGAGCAATACCAATCAACACCTCGACATTTTGCTCCTCCCCAATCACAATCACACCCTGGGGCAAAGCCAGTGACAAACGAGTCTGCAGGTTTTCCTCGATGTTGGTAAGGTCCAGAGCGACCGTACTGACGAAGCCCGGCAAGCCAGCCACGATCTCAGGTTGGGCCGAAAATAAGGTGACAATGGGCGGATTCACCGAAATATTCGTCACGCGGAATCCCGCTGCGGGTTGCCCAATGGTTTCGACTTTGACCGCTACTTCGCGGTATCCGCCGGCCTGGCGGATGGCCTGGTTGACGGTGGCTCGTTCGGGGTCGATGGTTACGCCGCCTAGCACTACTCCATTTTCGTCGACGGCTTGCAGGGATACCGAGGTACTGATCGACTCGCGTGCGTCGGTGATGTCGAGGATGGCTATAAGGGAGTCCACTTCGGCAATGAGGTCCGAGGGGCCCGAAACCGTTGCATTAAGCGGGTCAACATCAACTTCCTCAGCTTGGAAGCCCAAGGCCGGGGCCCCCTCGATCTGGGCTTTTACAGGAAATTCACGAACGGCCAACGGAGCGAGCTCGAGGGCTACTTCTGTGGGCGTGATCTGCACCACACGGAACGGCCGCAATTCAGATTCGATTTGGACAGGCAGGGTGTACTCACCCGGTCCGAGATTGCTTAAATCGACAAAGGCCTTCAAGGTGTCCACTCCACCGGTAAGCCGATCCCACAAGGAAACCGGCGCGCTGAGGCGCAACAAGACTTCGGTCGGTATATCCCCGACCAAGATTAGACCCGAGGATTGGTTACGCACTTGGAGCGGCAACGGCGCGGGGAAATCCTGCTCCTTACTGGGGTCGGCAGCCACCACTGCCGAAACCCAGACGGCGAAGGCCAGCGCGAACGAGAGTAATAAGGTACCCAGGCTGGACCAGATCCGCGTCAACGAGTTTTTTAACATCTATACCTCGGTGGAATCTTTCTGCCCGGGCAGCAGAAAGGGGAGGTAATGGCTGATAAAGTTCTCTATGGGGTTCTGCGGCTGTATGGGTTTATAGAAGGCGCGCAATACACCATCCAGACGCTCGCGGCCCAGGCGATGGATGATGCGTCCACCGAAGGCTACTGAAATGGCGCCAGTCTCCTCGGAGACGACCAGCGCCACCGAGTCGCTAACCTCAGAAGTGCCCAGCGCGGCACGGTGCCGCAAGCCCATCTGACGTTCGGCACCCGCCGCCAGCACTCCGCTGGAAGAAAGGGGCATCACGCATGCTGCACCAATAATTTTGGTGTCGGCGATAATGACAGCGCCGTCGTGCAGAGGTGTATTGGGATAGAAGATCTGCAAGAGCAATTCCGGGGTTACTTCGGCGCCCAGTGGTACGCCAGTTTGCACATATTCTTCGAGGCTATCGAGGCGTTGCAGGATGATCAGCGCGCCGTGGCGGCGCTCGGAGAGGCGATTGGCCGCGTGGCTGATGGCGGCGATCACATCCATCTCAGCGGGATTGCGGCGAGTCGTAGTAAGGAATTGGCTGGCGCGCCCCACCCTTTCCAGAGCGCGGCGGATCTCCGGGGCGAAAATAACCGGGATGGCAACCAGAATGGCTGGCAAGGAATTGCGCACCAGCCAGGAAAAGGCGGGCAAATTGAAAAGGACGACGAACAAACTGATCCCAATGTACAAGAGCAGGATGCCGCGCAGGAGCACCATGGCGCGCGTATTACGCAGAAAAGAAAGCCCGGCATAAATGATGAGTGTGACCAAGATCAAGTCCACTACGCCGGAAAAACTCAGGCGCTGGAGAATGAAAAGCAGCTCATCGTACAGTTGTCGCATAGTTAGATTGGCCGCAGCACTCGGTCGGCGCGCAATTGCTTGAACAGCATAACCGTACCGGGCCGGTAGGATTCCAACGCGGCTTCCTGCCAGGCGCCCACGGTGAGCTCACTGGGTAGGCGTTCTTCATAGCCAAGCTGCTGCCAGAGGTCGCGATGGGCGGCCAGCCCAGGATACACGAAGATCAGGGCGATCTCGCATTGCAATTCTTTCGAGGCTTCCTCAACCTCGGTGACCAGGAAGGGGATGTGATCGGTCAGAGAAAGTCCTGAGGTGAGGTGGATGTCGTCCACTCGAGCTACCAGATTTTCGACCTTCCAACCCAACAATCCCTTCAAACCGTCTTCTCCCTGCAAAAGGAGGAACGCTTTATCGCCGAAGGCGTTCACCACCGCCTGGCTTTCTATCCGGTTGCCGCCATTGCTGATGAACTCGGCAATCTCGGCTGCCTGGCGAGGGCGGGCGCGCAGCACTTGCAGCGTCGCAGCCAATCCACCGGAAATTGGAGCGCGCAAACGCGTTGGCACAGTTTCGCCAGCCGCGGCCGGGAACAGCTTTTTCCATGCACGCTTTACCTGCTCCCAAGTCTCTATGATGGATCCACTGTTTTCGATAACGGTATCGGCAGCCGCAGCCTTTGTGGCCTGTGACGACTGGGCTGCCATGCGCTGCTTGGCGTGAATTGCATCCATGCCGCCCTGCTGCAGGCGACGTAATTGAGTCGTCTCGTCAGCAGTGACTACCCAGATCACATCGCAGGCCTCGCGCAGAGGGGATTCGAGCAGCTTAACAGCCTCTAACACGATCACACGGTGCTTGCTCTTGCGCACCAGATGGTCGACTGCCTGGTGCACCAACGGATGGATAATTGATTCCAGTATGGCTAACGCTTTGGGATCAGTAAATACAACCTGCCCCAGCTTTTTGCGATCGATTTCCCCATTTTGTTTTACCAAATATTTTCCGAAGGCCTCGAGAACAGGCTGGTAACCGGGCGCATCTGAAGAGATTGCGCGGTGAGAGAGGGCATCTGCGTCGATGCCAAAAGCGCCAGCATGTTCCAGCATACGACGTACAACGCTCTTGCCGGAGGCAATGTTGCCGGTCAAACCGATGATGAACTTATCGGGCCAGCCGCTCATGTTAATGGATCACCCCGAGTTTCTTGCCGACCTCTTGGAAGGCATGCAGGCCTTGTTCCAAATCATCGGTGGAGTGTGCCGCGGAAATCATTACGCGGATACGGGCCTTATCGCGCGCCACTGTCGGGAAAGCGATTGCCATGGCAAAAACGCCGGCTTCGAACAGGGCGCGGCTGAAATCCTGGGCTAGCTTAGCTTCGCCTAACATGACCGGGGTGATGGGTGTCACGCTGCGGCCCGTGTCAAAGCCGAGCTTCTTCATCTCGCCCTTAAAGAATTCCGTGTTGGACCACAAGCCCTCGACCAACTCGGTTGATTCCTCAAGCAGGTCGATTGCGGCCAGGCAAGCAGCCACGTCGGGCACAGTCATTGCCGAGGAAAAGAGAAAGGGCCGGCCGCGCTGGCGCAGCCATTCCACGATCTTGCCATCGCCAGCAGCCACGCCGCCGACAACACCGAAGGCCTTGGAAAACGTGCCAACCTCCACATCGACTTTCCCGTGCAATCCGAAATGATCTACGATGCCGCGCCCGCCCTTGCCCAGCACGCCTTCCCCGTGAGCATCGTCCACCATGAGCAAAGCTTTGCCCTTGCGAGCTTGCTCGTAAATTTCAGGAAGCAGCGCGACGTCGCCGTCCATGCTGAATACACCATCGGTCACCACCAAGGCGCGGCGGTATTTTCCGCGTTCGGCGGAGATCACTTTATCGAGGGAAACAGGATCGCAATGCGCGTAGCGCACAATGGTGGCTCCGGATAGCCGGCTGCCGTCGATGATACTGGCATGGTTGAGCTCGTCAGAGAAAATGACATCTTCTTTCCCTACCAGAGCAGGGATCACACCCAGGTTGGCAGCAAATCCTGACTGGAAGGTCACCGCGGCTTCCACGCCCTTGAAGGCTGCCATGCGCTTGTCCAGCTCTACGTGCAAATCCATAGTGCCGGCGATGCTGCGCACCGCCGCAGGGCCCATGCCGTGAGTGTCCATGGCGTGCCGGGCGGCATCCTTCAAGCGAGGATGGTTGGCCAATCCCAGATAATTATTCGAACAGAAATTCAACACGCGGCGCCCATCTACTTGCAGCCAGGCGCCCTGCGGCGAGCCGATGGTGCGGATAGTGTTGTAGAGCCCTGCTTGTTTGAGATGATTGAGTTCTTCGCTCACCCAGGAAAGCACTTCAGACATCAAAGACTCCTTATATGATTCATCGACCAACACGGCTCTGTGACTCGGCACAGCCAAGTAAGAACCAAAGCAACGCCTCTTGAACGTTTCTATTATACGCTTGGGGACTTTTATTTTGCTCTTGTGCGTTCACCCGACTTGTATAATCCGACGCATGGGCAAGTTAGTGGCCAGCCTGATTTTGTTGCTTGGCGTACTCTTTGTCATCAACAACTTTACTCATCCCGGCGAAGTCCTTCGGATTCTCACCAATGGAGAGTGGCTCTTCATATTATTGGCCCTAGTCCTGGAGTGCGCTTGGGTGGCCGCCATCGCCGCTGTGTATTACGGAGTATTCAGCGCCCTGGGCGCCCAGAGAAACTATGGACGGCTGATACCGCTGGCGGTTGCAGCGAATTTCGTGAATACTGTGGCGCCAACAGCTGGCGTGAGCGGGCTGGCTTTCTTGGTCTCAAATGCCCGGCGGAGCCGGATCTCTTCAGCGCGAACCATGGTGGCAGGCGCATTGATCGTGGCATTCGACTATGCCGGATTCTTTATTTTTCTTCTACTGGGATTGTGGGCGCTCTTCCGGCGGGGTGGAGCGAATGCCGTTCATCTGTCCGCGGCAATCATCCTGCTGGCAGTTGCCTTGGGCCTGGTGGTGTTGCTTTACCAGGGCATGCGTTCAGCACAGGCATTGGGTTTGGCGCTGCGCTGGCTGGCCGAATGGGCCAACCGGTTGGCCTGGCCGTTCGTCCATCGCAAAGTCGTTTCAGAAAACAGCGCCCAGCAGTTTGCGCGCGACGCGGCCCTGGGATTGGACCAGATCAAGCGGGAACCCCGCCGCCTGCTGCCACCTTTGCTTTATTCGTTTGTGGCCAAGAGCCTTCTGATCACAGTTCTCGTTCTCATGTTTCTGGCCTTCCATGTGCCTTTCTCGCCAGGGACGATTTTCTCCAGTTTCGCAATTGCTTATCTTTTCTTTATTGTGTCGCCCACCCCAGGAGGTCTCGGCGTTGTCGAGGGACTGCTTACAATCACCATTACAGCGATGTTCGTTCCGGTGGATGCGGCCGCTGTGATCGTGCTCAGCTATCGAGTGATTACATTCTGGTTCCCTTTTTTTCTGGGCATGCTGAGTTTCCAGTTGGTAAACCTTAAAAAGCCGGCTGCCGCGGCCGGCGCGTAGAAATCGTCTTGTTAATGGTAGAATTTTTTGCTCTTTAAGATTTCTATAACGTGGAGGGATGGCCGAGTGGCTTAAGGCGGCGGTCTTGAAAACCGTTGTGGGTGGCAACACCCACCGGGGGTTCGAATCCCTCTCCCTCCGCCATGACAACAGACCTGGGGAGGTCGCATAGCCTGGTCTAGTGCGCCCGCCTGCTAAGCGGGTTCCGGCGATTTAGTCGGACGAGGGTTCAAATCCCTCCCTCCCCGCCTTGAATTTGTAACATCCGCTCGTTACAATATCAGCGGTTAGCTTTCAGCTGTAAGCTATAAGCTAGATGCAATCCAGAAATCCTCTAGCCTGGCGTTTTGCGTATTTTCTTTTTGCAAAACGCCATGGCAAACCGTTTAGCCGAGAAAAGGCTTGACGGAAATGCGAATCCAAACCGATTGACCCTTAAGTGGCTAAACGGTTTGCACGCTCTCGTAGCTCAGTGGATAGAGCACTTGCTTGCGGAGCAAGGGGTCGCGCGTTCGAGTCGCGCCGAGAGCGCTAAATACAATTGCCGGCAAAAAAAGAAGCCGGCAATTGTATTTTTTTGGCAATGGTCAGGACTTGGCTGTTCTCCTGTCATATTTCTGCCGAAAAACAAACGCGTTCTTTTTTTTAATTATCGGCAAAAGTGTTTATGCAAACTGCCGCTTATAATGCAGCCGTTATCTCTCGAAATAATGAAGCGAAGCTGGCTGAATCTCGTCTAATCCACTAGAGAGCGGAAAACTTGGACTCCGACCTCCTCGCCAGATGCAAATCAGGCGACCCGCAAGCAATCGAAGACCTGGTGCATGAGCACCAGGCCAAAATTTATCGTTTGTGCTTGTCCATGCTGGATGATGCGGCAGACGCCGAGGACGCTACCCAGGAAAGCTTTATCGCCGCGCTGAAAGCCTTGAAGACCTACCGCGGCGACAGCGCATTCCATACCTGGCTGTTCTCCATAGCACTGAACGTTTGCCGTTCTTCGCTGCGCCAACGCAAGCGCAGGACGCAGCTTGGCACGACCCTGGCCGACCCATCCATTGCGAGCGAAAGCTCCCCTACCCCTGAACAGCAAACTCTGCGCACGGAGGGTTCACAGGCATTGTGGGTGGCGCTCAACAAATTGGATGAAAAACACCGGCTTCCGATCTTCCTGCGCTATTACCATGACCTGTCCACCGCCGAGATCGCTAAGGTGTTGCGTATCAATCAGGGAACAGTTCATTCGCGCTTATCCATCGCAAGGACGCAGATTGCAGGTGAACTAAAACGCGCCCAACGCGCTGCGCGTACCTCGAGGCCAGCCAAATGAGAGCGCTTAACCATTCTGAGGCTCGACTGTTGATCGAGCAAGCAGCTGACAGTCAGCTGACCTCCACCGAACAGCGCTTGCTGGAAAGCCACCTGCAGGGCTGCGCCGAATGCCGCGCCTACGCTGCCGAGTTTGCCGCCTTGGAAGCCGCATTCGGAAAGACGCTGCACGAGCGCTGGGGGCAGCCTAAGCTCTCCAAGGGAAGCGAAGCTAACCTGGTGAAGGCTCTGCAGGAAAAATTTCCGCCTGGACCCGGCAGCCCACCCAAACCTACAGGCGGATTCCCGGCTGTCCTCGCACTGCTGGGTATTGCCCTGATCGGCTTGCTCTCGCTGGGCCTATTTTGGATAGCTTCTGCAACCAGCAGAACATTGCCAACAGAGAAGCCAACGAAAACATCCACGGCAACCCCGACAACGACGGCGACACTAATTGCAGAAATCGTCGCTCTGCCAACTGATACTCCGACGCCAACTGTCTTAATGCTGTTTGCCATCCCGCAACAAAATGTGAATTGTCGCGAAGGCAATAGTTCTGCCTTCGAGATAGCGGATACTTTATTCGAAGGCGAAGAATACTCGCCCACCGGGCGCGGGTTCGATAACCAATGGGTGCGGTTCGTGGGCCCTGTGACGCAAGTGAATTGCTGGGTTTTCATCGACAACCTGGTTTTGGAAATCAACGAAGTGCCAACAAACATTGAAGGCGTTCCGGAGTTCCTCCTCCCATTCGTCAAATATCCACCCACGCCCACACCATCGCCCACGGTAACTTTCACCCCGGAGCGCGAGAGCACCGCCACTTTCACTCCCTTCGTGCCACAATGCAGCGATGGCATTGATAATGACCAGGATCGTCTAGTCGACTTAGCAGATAAGGAGTGCCGGAGCCCCAGCGACAACGACGAGGCCAAGCCATAAGCTCTGAGCCAGGTGGGGAAATTCACTGTTCAAAAATGAAGGTTTTTGCCCTACAATGCATCTAATTGTTATGTAATTCGCCTTAGCACAAGAAATAGTGAGGAGGAGTATGAACAATCGAATAGCTAAGTTCGCCAACGCGCTATTCATCGTTGCCGTGCTGGCTGTAGCCTGCTCACCCGGCGGCGCCACCGAGCCGGAAACAGCCAGTGGCAATCAGCCTGGAGAACCGGTCTACGCCCAACTGATCTTTGACTGCAACACTGGCGATGCCCTCCCCTCGGAAGGCAATCTCATTGAGCCCGACGGGGGCTGCGACAGCTGGGAGATCAACCGTTACGAGCGCCCATTCAACGCGGAAAGCCAGGACACGTTCTTCCCGGACCTGGACATTCTTTCCGCCGAACTGGGCACTGATGGCACCTGGTTCTATGCTCGTTTATCCATTTTCAACGTAAACGAAGACAGTGGCTACCTGGATGGCACTTATGCTGTGGAACTCGACCTGGACCTCGACGGGCGCGGAGACGTACTCATCCTCGCTAACAAGCCCGGCCAGCAGGCCACGGAAGATTGGACTGTGGCCGGCGTCCAATTCTATGGTGACGGTAACAATGACGTGGGCAACGCGGTGCCGCTTTCCCCAGACCCACCCAGCCAATCGAATGGATATGACACGCTGGTCTTTGATGAAGGTGAGGGAGAGGACCCAGGGTTGGCATGGATGCGGCTGCATCCTGGCAAACCCGCTGAACTTGAACTCGCCTTTAAGGCAAGCAGCATCTACTACTCTCCCAGCTTCAAATGGTGGGTATGGTCGGATCTGGGCGTGAATGACCCCACCGGCGCAGACTATCACGATACCTTCGATCACCCGGACGCAGGCGACCCCATCTTGGGGCAAACTTATTTTCCCTCCAAGGCCATCTTCGAATTGGACAACACCTGCGCGTCTATTTGGGGGGCTCAACCAGGGGATGACCCCGAATTGTGCGTGAATGACGATTCGGTGGAGCCGCCAGTCACCCTATCCACTCCCACTCAACCTACTGCGCCAGCCGAGACTATAACCTCAACGCCTGGTGATGAGACCGCCACGTCCACTCCCACCGAACCGACGGTGACTCCATGTGTAGTCGCAGATCAGCAAGTGGGTGCAACCCCGGAAACATGTACCCCCACGCCAACTCCGACGAAAACCGAAACACCGACCTCAACACAGACACCGACTGATACTGCCACGCCAACTCAAACAGAAACACCGTGTGTATCATTCAATCCAAATCAGACGGCTGGCATTCCCCCCACCACCTGTACCCCCACTGCTACTCCAACCAACACATCGACGAGCACTTCCACACCAACAGCCACTCCGTGCGTACCATTTGCAGCTACAGCAAATATCCCAAACACTTGCACGCCAACCCCAACCCCGTCGGAGACCCCAACGACCACGCCAACAACTTGCTACAGTCTCTCCAACTATTTAGCCGCGGCGATTGTAGCTACATGCACTCCCTCACCCACTCCGACACCCAGCGCAACGTCCACTCAGTGCCCAGAGTTCAACCCCAATTCCACTGTCCCGCAAACAGCGCCATGCACGCCAACGCCAACCGATTGTTATGCACCGGTCATTGCTGGCGCAGCCAACCAGATCGCAACCTGCACCCCCACTGCAACTCCATCACCGACAGAGTGTGTAGTGCCCTACGCGTTTGCCGTGATCAACTGCACGCCTACACCCACCTTGACACCAAGCGCCACGCCAACTTTGTGCACTAGTCTCAGCAACAATACGACGGCTCCTTTGCCGGTACCATGCACGCCAACGCCCACTGACTGCGTAGCGATTAACTTCGCAGCGGTGGCTGTATCTAACTGCACGCCAACACCCACGCCCACCTTGTGTGTAGTAGGAACAATCATCGGGTACGATGAAGCGGGCGCCCCCATCTACGCCTACGAGGAGTGCACGCCGACGCCGACCCCAACGGAATGCTTCGGCTATGCGAACGAAAAGTGCACCCCTACACCCGAAATTGCAGCGATGATGGTCTTCCCCGAGCAAGACACGAATTGCCGCCGCTCCACAGATTCCAATTCGCAAATTATCGACACTCTCAAGAAAAGCGTTGGCTACATCCCTCTCGGTCGCACGCCGGATAACCTCTTCATGCTGTTCCGCGGCCCGGTGACCAACCAGCGATGCTGGGCGCCCACTTTCCTGTTCTTTGTCCCATTTGGTCCTCTGAACCAGGTGCCTGGTGAGGAACTGCCGGACATCAGTTACCCAACCCCGACGCCTATCCCAACGAATGTGCCCAGGCAGGCAACGTCTACTTCGGCTAGCCAGTCCCAGCAGCCAACTGCAACCCCGTCAACACCTCAGTGCAGTGATGGCAGAGATAACGATGGGGACGGCGCCATTGACGGTCGCGATAAGCAATGCTCCAGCGGCTCAGATAATAACGAATCGAATTAAATGAGATTGGCAACCAGACTAAAAGAGGTGGGCGCAAGCGCCCACCTCTTTTTCTTTGCTTTGTGCTCATGCAACCCGGTTTCAAAAACAGTAAAATACTTTGGTCCCTTTCTCCATTATGTCGACGAATCTAAGCCCCACCCAGCCCCATCGGAGCCAACCCGAGAGTCTGCAAGTCACGCGGCCAACAGCTGCCGCACCGCGTCGCCCGAATCCGGCTGGCGCGGGCAGCGGCAAGAATCCGCCGCCGTCTCAGAACAATCGACCTGGCTGCATCCGCGGATTTTTTCGTTCCCCCGTTGTAATTGCTATCTTCAGTGTGCTGCTGGCGCTGTTCCTGGTTACTGCGGCCAGCGCCGCAGTCGGCTGGACGGTGGGCTCAGGGGAATACAATGCCACGGCCACCATGGAGGCTGGCTTTTACATGCTAGACCAGTACAACCTGGCTCTAGCAGATGTGGAAGCTGGCAACCTCTCCCTGGCTCGCCAGCGCCTCGAATACATTTACGCCCAAGACCCCGAATTCCTCGATGTGCGCGAGCAACTGGTGCAAGTTTTGCTGGCGCTGGGGTCCAGCATACAGCCGACTATCGGCGGGTTGCCAACGGAGACTCCCACCCCCACTCAAGACCCGCGCCCCAAAGAAGAATTGTTCACCGCGGCGAAATCCTTGATTGCCGCGCGTGACTGGACGGCCACCATAGATACCCTGCTGGCATTGCGCAAGGCCGACCCAAATTTTCACACCGCCGATGTGGACGGGCTGCTGTATGCCGCGTTGCGCAATCGCGGGGCGCAGAATATTCTGGAATTAGGTTTGTTCGAGCCGGGACTTTACGATTTCTCTTTGGCGGAGGCCTTCGGTCCGCTGGATGCACAGGCCGAAAACTATCGTACTTGGGCGCGTCTGTATCTATTCGGTAATGCCTTCTGGCTCGCCTATCCCCAAGACGCGGCTTATTACTACGGTCAGGTGGCCTCATTGGCGCCCAATCTCACCGACGCGTCCGGCATGTCGGCCTTCTCGCGCTACTGGCATTCACTAATCCATTGGGCAGATCAGTTGGCTGCGGACGAAGATTGGTGCGGCGCATACGAGCAATACCTGGTGGCGCTGGCGGCCCGATCTGACGGAGAGTTGCAAGCGCAGGCCAACCAGGCGCAGGAGATGTGCATCGGGCCGACGGATACGCCGGCTCCTTTTCCAAGCGCGACGATACCTCCGGCTGCTACATCCACGCCAACCTTCACCGGAGTGCCACCCAGTGACACGCCGGGGCCTACAGTGACGCCCAGTAATACACCGGGGCCCACCGAGGCGCCAACTAATACGCCTGAGCCCTCAACGGCGATAACTGAACCCGCAACAAATACACCCACCGATACGCCAACGGCTACGCCTACAACCCAGTCACCCTAAAGAATGGCTCGCTTCAAACTCCCCGCGTTCGTGCAGCGCAATCGCCGACTTTCGTGGATCGCCCTGGCGGTTTTCGTCGTGTCCGCGTTGGCAATAATTCCTCTGACTTTTTCCTTTGCCCACTATGCAGCCACCGCGCCGCGCGGCCTGTTTGGCTTTCCCGACCTTGCTGCCGGACAACAGGCTCAAGGCACTTTGAGCCTAGATACTCTTGCCACTCCCGGGGGATTCACGCTACCCGAACCCTGGAGCGGCGCCGAACGTGTCACGGTTCTTGTGATGGGATTGGACTACCGAGATTGGAGCGCAGGCGAAGGAGAAGGGCCTTCGCGCACAGACACCATGATCCTGTTCACAATAGACCCGGTGACCAAGACAGCCGGCATCCTCTCTATCCCGCGCGATTTGTGGGCAGTGATCCCCGGGTTTACCCCGAATAAGATCAACACGGCTCATTATTTTGGAGAGCTGTACAAAGTCCCCGGCGGCGGCCCGGAGCTAGCCATGCGCACCGTTGAACAGACCATCGGCGTCCCCATCGATTACTACGCCCGTATCGACTTCAACGCCTTCGTAAATTTCATTGACTTGATTGACGGCGTGAAAATCAACGTACCCACTGCCATCACCGTGGATCCGCTGGGGGCCGATACCAAACCCAAGAACCTCAAGCCTGGCGTGCAATTGCTGCCCGGCGCCGTTGCGCTAGCCTATGCGCGCGAGCGCCATGTGGAAGGCGGCGATTTCTCCAGGGCCGAACGCCAACAGCAGATCGTGTTGGGTATCCGCGACCGTATCTTGGAATTCGATTTGCTGCCGGGACTCATCGCCAACGCCCCGCAGATCTATGCCGAGTTGTCATCAGGCATCACTACCAACCTCTCGCTTGATGATGCCATCCAATTGGCGGTGCTCGCCAGCCAGATCGAGGCCGCCGATATCAAGCGAGGCGTAATCGATGAGCAATACGTGATATTCGGGCGTTCCCCCGACGACCTTTCCATCCTGATCCCAATCCCAGATAAAATCCGCGAACTGCGCGATGAAATTTTCACCGGCAACACCAGCCTCGGTCCGCTCACACCCGGCAGCCCAGAAGAGCGCATGGCCGCAGAAGCCCCGCGCATCTCCATCCAAAACGGCACCTCGGACGGCAGCCTGGGCGCCCGCACGCAGGATTTCCTGGCCGGCCTCGGCGCGAATATTGTCGAAGTACGCAGCGCCGATGTTGCGTTGAGCCAGACGGTGGTGGTGGACCACACCGGCAACCCATACACGCTCGCTTACCTCGCACAACTCATGGGGGTCAAAAACGCCCGCATCATCCACGAATTCGACCCCAATAGTTCGGTGGATGTGGAAGTACGCCTAGGCGCCGACTGGCTGAACAACAACTCTTTACCGTAATTTATCGCCTAACAAGCACTATAATTCGCTGCCCATGGCCCAAAACGGAAGACCTCAGATCCTGCTTACCAATGACGATGGCATCAATTCGCCAGGCCTGTGGGTGGCCGCCGAAGCCCTCTCCGGGCTTGGCTACGTTTGGGTTGCCGCGCCCCGCGAGCAGTCCTCCGGCATGGGGCGCAGTATGCCGCCCACCTCGGATGGCATTATCACCACCCAAACGATCACCATCCACGAAAAAGAATGGACCATTTATGCTGTTGGCGGTACCCCAGCGCAAACGGTGCAGCATGCCATCTTAGAGATCATGCCCTCCCCGCCAGACCTGGTGGTGGCGGGCATCAACTATGGCACCAACTTTGGCACGGGTGTCACCATCTCAGGAACAGTCGGCGCTGCCATGGAAGCAGCATCGCACAACATTCCTTCGCTGGCCATCTCGCTGGAGACAGAGCATAAGTACCACCTCAGTAATTCCAAAGAAGTCGATTTCAAGGCCGCCGCGCACTTTACAGCCTTCTTTGCCAGGAAGCTACTAAACAACGCGCTTTCCCCTGAAGTGCAAGTGTTGAAGGTTGAAGTTCCCTCTGATGCTACGCCCGAGACTCCCTGGATGCTGACTCGGCTCTCGAAGCTGCGCTTCTATCTGCCCACCGCGCCCAAGCGCAAATCCTGGGACGAGCCTGGTTCCACCGGCTACGAGCAAGTGCCCGAGGCCAGCATCTTCGCCGAAGACACGGATGTGTATGCGGTCATCGTCAAACGCCAGGTGGCGGTGACTCCCCTCACCCTGGATATGACTTCGGGAGTGCCGTTCGAGGAATTGAACAAACAACTGCGCGATCCCTAATCGCCCTTAACGCCTCTGGGGAATTCGAATGAAATTCCACCTATCTCCGGTTGTTGTTAATATAAGCATTCTACTTATCCTGGTGTTAGCAACGCTTCTGCGCCTGATCAATGCGGAGAGCGATCCATTTTGGGTTGACGAGAGAGGGCATCTCGAAGTAGCGCTGTCTGCTGACATATCGGACTTGTTCACCGGCGTCCGCGAGCATGCGGCCGCGGCCCCCCTGGACTATCTGCTACTAAGGTTTTACCAACGCCTAACTGGAGCCGAAACACGCTTTGAGTTAAGGCTGCCCTACGTTTTCTATGGCTTGCTAAGTGTGTATCTGATCTATCAATTGGGACGGCTAATCTTTAATCCCATTATTGGCCTGATCGGCGCATATACAATGAGCATTTCTGCCTTTCATGTCTATTATTCTCAAGAAGTACGGTTCTATTCCCTTTCTGCGTTGATTGGACTATTGAGCACGTTACTCTTTCTAACCGCTTGGAAAAGGCCTTCTTGGCTCAGATGGGTTCTATGGGGATTCGTTTGCCTCCTTGGCCTATACACTCACTATTTTTTGGCCCTTGTTTTTTTCGTTCAATTGGGCTGGTTGCTGGCAAATGAATTCGGGAAACGACCCGACCCCAAATCTAAACTTTTCAAAAGCCTTTTTTTGCCTTGTGTAGTTTTTACAATCTCATTATTGGCCTTTTTGCCATGGTTCCTGTGGGCCGCGAATGCGCCTCTAAATAATTTTCCTGAACTAGGTATTTCATTCGGCCAGGCATTGTTCATTTTTATCTCCGCCCTCGGACCGTCTCTGGCATTCCTGGTATTCAGTCCATTCGGTGTATTTTTCGAAAAAAGAAAGTTGGCTTCTGCTGAGTTTGTCATTCGCCCCTTTCCTCGGTGTTTATATTGCCGACAACTTAGCTGGGTATTTCTTCAACGCCCGCCAGGTAATTTTTGCATTGCCGTTCTCGATCCTCCTGAGTTCGGCTAGCCTGATTTATTTTGCTTCAGCGGTTTCATCGGCTGCAGAGAAGCCAGACAAAGCACATTTGAAACCTTTGCTTGTAGCTACCGGCTTATTACTTATATTAGTGTTCACCTGGGCTAATAGCGTTCAAATTTGGGATTATTTCACCCAAGCATAGCTACGCGAGAAATCAAAATATCAGCCGGCATTGGGCCTGGCCTTCGCCATACCGCCATACCGCCACTTCACCTGCCAGACCCGCCAGGCAGCCTCCAACTGCACCCGGAAATTCATCTTCGACTCCCCCCACTTGCGGTCGGCGAAATAAATGGGCACTTCGCCAAAGCGGCAGCCCCTCAAGTGAGCCAGATAGAGCAACTCAACCAGGAACACATACCCGTTGGAGACCACTTGCCGGTATGGTATGCGCTCCAGCATCTCGCGGCGCCAGAGCCGGAAACCCCCGGTCACGTCGGCGACAGGGAGACCCAGCAGGCTGCGCGCGTAGAAATTGGCCCAGCGCGAGAGCGCCTTGCGCCAAAGCGGCCAGCGCTCGTCCACGCCGCCGCCGGGAATATAACGTGACCCCAGGGCCAGGTCGCAGGTTTCCAGTTTAGCGACTAAGGCAGGCAGTTTCTCTGGCGGATGCGAGAAATCGCAATCCATTTGGCCGATGGCATCCGCGTCTCCTCGCAGTGCATGATCGAAGCCGAACAGGTAGGCGCGGCCCAGGCCGCGGGGACCCCTGCGATGTAGTACCTCGACACGTCCCGAAAATTGCTGGGCGAGATCTTCAGCAACTTCTCCTGTGCCATCGGGCGAATAATCATCGACAAAAAGTAAATGCAAATCAGGCAGCCCCAATTCGAAAAGAACTGGAACCAACCGCGGGAGATTCTCGGCCTCGTTGTAAGTAGGCAGGACTAAGGTAATTTTCAAATCAACCAGCTAACTGATGGGCTCTTTTTGGATCACAAAGCGGCACACGTCGCCGCCCGCGGCCAGGCATTCGGCTTCATCCACACGGAATTCACGGCCGCTGGAAATCCGATTCAACGCTTCTTGCAAGATGCCAACCATCATGAAGCAGACGGGTCTTTTCTCCCCGGAACGACCCCAGCAGACTGCGTTCCGGTGAACAAGGTAATAAAATTCGTGTGCTTTCTCCTCAACGCTACTGCACTGGTCGCTCAGGTCAGAGAAAATGCGCGCAATGGCCAAAAGCCCGACCTTCAGCTTCAGATTCATCGGCAGCTTCTTGAAGGCCATCGCCTCTACGCCAGCCAGCGCGCCGAAATGGCTAAGCGCATTGGCGAAGACAGTGCGTCCGGCACGCAGCGCCAGGCCGCGCCCGCCGCGCGGGCCGTAGAGCTCCTCAAGGCCGAGGTTCAGCGCACCCATCTCGGCAAAATCGAATCCGCGCTCGAGATTAGGTGCTGGATAATTCCCTATAAGATATTGCAAATGCGCGAGAGCAAGCAAACTCTCCATCCCCTTTGGAGTCAGCAATTCTTCAACTGTTTCGAGCGTTATGCGGGCTAATCGATTCGGAAGCGTATACCCGCTCTGTGGAATGACTTCCATTCGCCCCCGCTAAAGCAAAGCTTGCAGGTCGGCCACCACGTGGCGCAATTCGAGCAACAACAAGCCGAGGCGCGCTTCCTTGCGCGCCATCACGGTTAGCACGGCATTTGGCCCGGCCGCGGTGAGCAGCGCGTAACCTTTCGACCCTTTAATGTAGACCTGTTCCATTTTCCCGCGGCCCAGTTCTTCGGCGATGCGTTCACCGAGCGAAAGCATGGCGGCAGACATGGCTGCCACGCGATCTTCCTCGATTGGAGGAACGAGGACTGCGGCGATGCTCAAGCCATCGGGACTCACGATGGCCGTCCCCTCGATTTCCGGTGTGGAGCTTTGCAACGCGCCCAAACGGTCAACGAGTTCCTGGGTTCGAGACGTATTCACAAGTTCTCTGCAATGGTGGATCTTTTTTGATTAATCGATTAATCAGTTAATCCGCGAGATAACTATATCAAAAAAGTACGTTTCATGGTCAAAAACCGACCTCCAAAGGAACTATAATGCCGCGCATGTTGATCCATTCTGCCGGGCAACTATTGACTCTGAGTGGTGGGCCACAGCGCGGCCGTACCCTTGGCTCACTGGGAATGATCGAAGACGGAGCTGTATTGATTCGCGAAGGTCGCATCGCCGCAGTTGGCTCCGATTCCGAACTGCGCCGTGCCCACCCGGATGAAGAGGGGCTGAACGCCGGTGGCCGTGTGGTAATGCCCGGCTTCGTGGACGCACACTCGCACCCTATCTGGGCAGGCGACCGCGCCGCGGAATTCGAGCAACGCCTGCAGGGCAAGACCTACCTCGAAATCCTAGAAGGAGGGGGCGGGATCCTCTCCACGGTCAAGGCCACGCGCGCAGCTTCCATGGAAGAACTGCTGGCGCAGACCCGCCCGCGGCTGCAGAGAATGTTCAACCATGGCTCTACAACGATCGAAGCCAAGACCGGCTACGGGTTGGATTTCGAGACCGAACTGCGGCTGCTACAAGCGCTGCTCCAGCTCGATTCCGAGGGCCCTTGGGACTTGGCTACTACGTACCTTGCTGCTCACGCGATACCCGCAGAGTTCGAGGATCGGGCCGGCGATTACACTGACGAACTATGCGAGAATTGGCTGCCCGCGCTGAAAGAATGGTGGGCGCCGAACGCGGTTGACAAGGCCTTACCTTTCGTCGATGTGTTCTGCGAAACGGGCGCGTTCGACCTGGCGCAATCCCGCCAAATACTGGAAACAGCCAAGGGATTAGGTTTCCCGGTAAAAATCCACTCAGACGAGTTCGACAACCTTGGCGGTACGCGTATGGCGATTGAACTCGGCGCCGTCTCGGCGGACCACCTAATCAGCACCTCCACCGATGAAATCGCAGAACTGGCTGCCAGCGACACAGTAGCAGTCGCCTTGCCGGCTACGCCGTTCGGTCTCGCCGAGGCACACAACATGCCCGCCAAGGCTATTCTCGATGCAGACGGCTTGCTGGCCGTTGGCGGCGACCTGAACCCGGGCACCGCCTGGTGTGAAAACCTGCAGCTCGCCCTGGCGCTGGCATGCCGTACCCTGAAACTCACCCCGGCTCAAGCCATTGCCGCTACAACCATAAATGGAGCGGCCGCTATCCAGCGCCAAAATGAGGTTGGCTCCATCGAAGTTGGGAAGCAAGCCGACCTCTTGATTCTGGATGCAAACGACTACCGCCATCTTGGCTACCGCTTTGGCATCAATCTTGTACATACGGTAATCAAGAAAGGGACGCCACACCCGGTGGCAGCGTCGTTGCATGTCAGCACTTGATACCTTCCTAAACACTCTCCCCGGTCAATGGGCCATCATTGCCCTTATCGCTGGAATTGGACTCTCTGTAGTATTTCTGCGCGGCCTGATCCGGCTGGCTGTGCGTGCTCTTCTCATCGGCACAGTCGGGTTTATACTGCTGGCCGCCGTGTATTACATCCTCAACTACACAAACTTTTCGCTGTAAATGCCGACCGTGGAACAGGCTCGAGCCTGGTATCCGGACTACGATCCGGTGCACGGCTTCGACCATATTCTGCGCGTTCTGCGCATGGCTGAGCGGCTGGCGCAAGCCGAAGGTGGCGACCTGGAGATCGTGCGCGCCGCTGTTTTGCTTCACGATGCCAGCGGCGCGGAAACGGGCGGCGAGAAACGCTCCGAGCATCAATACCATTCTGCGGAGTTCGCCAAAAAAATCCTCGAAGCTGAAGGTTGGCCGCCCGAGCGCATTGCGGCGGTGCAGCATTGCATCCGCGCCCACCGCTTTCGCGGCGACGAAGCGCCGCAAACACTGGAAGCCAAGATCCTGTTCGACGCCGACAAACTGGACGTCATAGGCGCTTTTGGTGTGGCGCGCACCATCGCTTACGATGTGGTGATGGGGTGGCCTTTTTACGCCGAGGCGTCAGACCGATTCAGGCTAACGGGCGTTAAGGTAGAGGATGAAACGCACAGCTCCTACCACGAGTTCCTCTTCAAGCTTGGCAAAATCAAAGATCGCCTGCATACCCAGACAGCGCGACAATTGGCAGAGGGCCGGCAAAAGTTCCTGAATGCGTATTTCGAACAATTGGACGCCGAGGCAAGGGGCGAGATATAACCTGACCCATGCAGCCAACACTCAACGACCTCATCGAAATCGCACGACAGTCAGGCGAGATCTTGCGGGCGGGATTTGGAAAACAACACCAATTGGAGTTGAAAGGGGAAATAGACCTGGTCACCGAAATCGACCACCAATCCGAGGAATTCATCCTCGATGAAATCGGCAGACGGTTCCCAGGACACGCGGTGCTTAGCGAGGAGAGCGGTGGACGGGCAGGGTCGGCGGAACAGCTTTGGTACGTAGACCCACTGGACGGCACACTAAACTATTCTCACGGCCTAGCTATTTTCAGTGTTTCCATTGCTTACGCACAGAACGGAATCCTGACATTGGGCGCGGTTTACGACCCGATCAGCGAAGAGATATACGCCGCAGAACGCGGCAAGGGGGCGCAGCTAAATGGCAACCTCATCCTTGTTTCCTCTACTGCCGAACTCAAGAGCAGTCTGCTTGTCACCGGCTTTCCATACGATGCTTGGACCAATCCCATCAACAACTTCGCTGAGTTCCAGCTTTTTTCCAGGCAGGCGCAAGGCGTGCGGCGCCTGGGCTCGGCAGCACTGGACTTGTGCTACGTTGCGGCTGGCCGCCTAGATGGCTTTTGGGAGATCCGGCTGAATGCATGGGACGTAGCCGCAGGCGGGCTGATCGCGCAGGAAGCCGGCGCCTTGGTAACCGACGTGCGCGGCGGCCCTGATTTCCTCCACAAGCCGCAATCGATACTGGCGGCCAATCCGATATTACACGCAAAGATGTTGGAAATCTTGAAGGAAAGTGACCTGACTAAAGCTTAATCAGCCATTGTCCGTTCTTCTGCACTAACTCATCGTCCAACCATAGCTCCCCATTGGTACGCAGGTCTTTAATCATGTCCCAATGCAGGGTGGATTTATTTTCTGACTTGGTTTCCTCGTATCCCTGGCCCAGCGCTAAATGAATCGTTCCACCGATCTTCTCGTCGAAGAGAATATTCTTGGCAAATTTCGTGATGGCGAAATTGTTGCCGATGCCGAATTCACCAATGCGCCGGGCCCCCTCATCCTGGTCGAGGATCTTGTTTAATTCCTCCTCGCCTTTGGAGGCGGTGGCTTTTACCACTTTGCCGTCTTCGAATTCCAGGGTGACACCGTGGAATTCCTTGCCGTAGTGGATGGCGGGGAAGGTGTATTGGATGTGGCCATTGGCGCTATTTTCCACCACAGAGGTGAAAACTTCCCCATCGGGCATATTGACTTTGCCCGCCGCGGATTCCGCAGCCCGGCCGGAGATGGAAAAGATTAAGTCAGTTCCCTCCCCAAGGATGCGCACCTGTTTTGTGGCATCCACGCGCTTGCGCAAGGTTTCCTGTTGTTCGGCGAGGGCAGGCCAATCTACATCATTGATGGCGCTGAAGAGGAAATTTTCGTAATCGCTCAACGACATGTCGGCATCCTGGGCCAGTGCTTCGGTGGGGAATTGCGTGACCAGCCAGCGGGTGTGTCGTACGCGGTAATCGGTGATGGGCTTGAGCGTCTTGAAATACTCGGACATATGATCGGGATCCAAGCCACTGGCATAATGAGTATTGCGCGGCGTATCCAGGATGATGAAACAATCCACGTTGTGGATAGCAAAGTCATAGATCCTGGGCAAAGTTTGGCGCTGTTCAGATGTGGTGTTTCTCAGGAAGATCTCAAGCAAATCTTCCTCGCCAAGCTCCGGTTGGAAAACCACTTCGGCCGCGCCCCGCTGTAGCAACAGGCGGTAGACTTCGTACAAGAGGGGCAAGCCCAGGAAGCCAAAGCGCAACATGGCGCGCTCGCCCTTCTGAAACTTGACGCAGTAATCTACGATGACTTCGGCTTGTTTGGAGACACGCGGATCGATGAGGGTCATTGGGTTGGCATTCTAAAACGGGAAAGGAGTTATAGCAAATTAAGGCCTGGCAGAAAACGCTTCTAAAGCAATCTCCCCCACTCTTCGAGAGTAAGAGTCTGCGGCCGCCGACGCGGATCGACGCCAGACGCCTCCAGCCTAGCAGCAGCTTGCTCTTTCGTCCAACCGGGCAGGGCAGCCAGCGAGTTCGCCAGGGTTTTCCGTTTCTGGGAAAAGGCTGCCTTGGCCAGCTTGAAGAATGCGCCTATTTTGGCAGTCGGCAATCTAGGCTCGGGATAGAGATCAACGAGCAGCAGTGCCGAATCCACCTTGGGCGAGGGGTAGAACGCTCCGGCTGGGATGTGATGGGCGATGCGTGGGGAACCGTAAAGTTGAACGCTGAGCGCCAGCAGCGACATCTCCGGTGGCATAGCACAGGCGCGCTCGGCCACTTCGCGCTGGATGGTGAGTGCCAGCCGTGCGGGTCGCGGGTCTTGGGCAAGCAGGTGGCGGATGAGATTGGAAGTCAGGTAATAGGGAATGTTTGCGACGACCAGATATCCAGGCGACTGGAAAAAATCAGCCAGCCGCAATTGCATAATATCTCCGTGCACAACTTGGACATTGGGCTGCCCGGCGATAGTTTCGCGCAGAATTGGCAGTAGTTTGCCATCAAGCTCCACAGCCACCACGCGCTTAGCGATGGCAGCCACGTAGCGGGTCAGCGAGCCGAGGCCGGCCCCGACTTCGAGGACTTCTTCGGCGTTACCTGCGCCTGCGGCCTCGACGATGCGAGAGAGATGACCTTCATCGACGAGGAAGTTCTGGCCCATGGCCTTGTTGGGGCGCAGGCCATGCTGGCGCAGCAGCACGGGAACGTTGAGGAATTTGATGGCCGGCATTAAGGCGGCCAAATGAGCGGAACGTAGGATGGAACAGGTGTGGTGAAGTACATCGTCACGTACTTATTAGTCCAAGGAACGCCACCTAAAGCAGCAAGCTCTTCTTCACTAAACGCAAGGTCAATCCACGGTTCTCCTGTGGGATATGAACCCACATCACCGAAAGCGGCGTATCCATAGTCAGGAACATAAACCGTTGTTCCCTTCAAAGCCCGATACCAAGACAGGTAGGTAGCCAGAGTTCCTCTTCGAACCGGCATCCCTGAAGATGTGCCATTGAGACACGTTCCGGTCCCGGAATTACATGGCGAATACCAGGTGGTAAACACTGTGACGGCTCGATAATATTCGATGGTTACTCCGTCGACCGTGGTAGTTTTTAAGACTATTTGAGAGCCGTAACCATTGATTTGGTTCCTGGCTTCAACGAGCACACGTTCCCCCTCCTCAATTCGAGATACTTCTTGGCCGTCTTCATAACGCACGCGGACGCGGGATGCGGACACGCCCTCCTGGCCAGCCTGCACAACGGAAATTGTGTCCAGCTCGGCTTCCGGGTCCTCTTGCCACTCGGTCTTATGGGCTACAGTTTCCTGTTCCAGCAGGACTGTCTCGTTTATCCTAATAACGCGAATCCGGCGGTCTGTCGGAATGGGCTGGTCTTCATCCGGCTGGCTGCGATCGAGACCTTGCAGGGCGATACCCGCTTCCGCTAAGGCTTCGCCCACCGTGGAAGACGCGGTACGCGTTTCGAACACGAAATCCCCCATAACGATGAGCAAGGGTTCTGCGCGGATCAGCGTTACAGTCAGCGGACCATCCAGCGGGGTTTCGGCGGCCGGTTCCAAACGATCGGAGGCGAACAGTTCAATATCTTGCTCGGACACCGCTTCCCCTAAAGTTAGAGCAGAACTATGAAAATCAAGCAATGAGTCACCGTCCACAAGACTTATCTGCACTGGACGGCGCAGCTCCAGGCTGAGGGAAGTTGCCTGTGGCAACTGCTCGTCCTCTGCCAGCGTCCTGCCGGCGAACACCAATCGATCTCCTTCGTTGAGCTCGAGTCCCCAACGGTCCAGCAAAGAGAGCGGGTCCCGTTCAGCGGTAATCGCGGAATACGTTTTACTATCTGCAACGAGCTGAACACGAGCTGCGCGCTCGACATTTATGACTAGTCCATTACTAAGGAGAGACCACCTAGACGGTTCTACCTTATCCTCGGAATGGAGTTGCAGTCCGGCATCTTTCAGTGCACCCCCTACCGTGACGGCGCGAGTGGCTACTGTGGTCAATTCACCATCGGCCATGATGGTCACAGCACGCGTGAGCGAAGCGTAGCCAAGGGCCAATGTCAGCAACGCGGCAGCCAACGCTATCCAGCGGATGCGGGTGAATTGCATGATGGGAATTTTACCCAGACGTATTATTTGCGGCGCATTGATTTGCCAGGCTTCACTGGCGCTGGTTTGCGCTGTACGTATAAGTCCCAGCCCAGGCTGATAGCGACGACCAGCAGAATGGCAAAGGCCCCGTAGATGATAGGCTCGATTTGGCCTTGACCTTCGACGTCGATCACCGGACCCGTTCCCAGGATGGCAAAATCCGGGTTTCCGCGTGGCAGCGTTTGCGTATAAGCCAGGACATCAGCCATCATGCTCAACGACCAGTCTTCATCTTCGTAGGCGGGCATCCGCTCGCTGGTCGGTGTGCCGAAGCGAATCTTGTGCAAGGACTGCCAGGGATCAGCCACTGCTAGGTCGCCAAGATACAAGGGGTTTTGAGCGTTGCCGAAGTTGATCTGGTCCCCAGTGTCGCCATGGCAGGCAGCACAGGTGTCGTTGTATATATTCAAGCCAACACGGCGATCCCCGAAGGCAACACCTGTGTCAGGATCGATGATCAGGTCCGTATCGATCTGGCGGGTGCGCAAGAAGGCAGCTAGATCATTCAGCGCAGGTGAATTCGTATAGCGCAGGAAATCATGGTCAAGATTCACGGTACCATCGAGCCAGGCAACCACCTGCTCCTGGCTGGCGCCTACCGCGTCGCCGAGACCAGTGAAACCGGTGTAGTGATTGGAATACGGGCCATAAGCTCCGTCGACGCCTTTGTAATCCCAGCCATGGCATTCTGCACAGCGCCAGGTAACCACGCCACTGCGCGTGTTCGAATCCTGGTTGTCCCAGAGGGGATGATTGCCCTCTGGCGGCAGCTTATCCAGTGCCAGGATCCAATTGTCATAGATGCGTGCGCCGGCGATGGGGTCGCCCGGTATTTCGCCTTGCTCGGGCGGCAGGCCGCGGGCAGCGGCCAGCAACGTAGTGCCTGCCAATAAGGCAAAGAAGCATATGCCCACGATGCGTTTCATGAATTCTGAGTCAGGAAAGAAGATCGCAATGAGAGGAAAAGTATATCATCGGCTCATCCAAGGCTTTACAAAAACGCCCCTCGTTATGAGGGGCGTTAGGGTTCTCTCTTTTTTACTGCAAAGTTAGTAGGAAGGCCACCAGATCGTTGATCTGCTCATCGGTTAGCGTATCCCCAAATGTCTGCGGCATGATGCCATCCGCAAAGCCCTCGACCACATAGGCGCTTGGATCCAGGATCGACTGACGGATGTACTCCTCCGCAGTTAGGCCGCTGACGCGGTCGCCAGCGCGGCTGGCCAGCCCATCCAGCACAGGGCCGATGTTTCCAGTGCTGATACCGCTGATTGTGTGGCAGGCAGCACAACCAGCTTGCACGAAAACTGCTTGACCACGTCCTTCCGGTGTGGACTCGTCCACCGGCGGAAGCAAAGGCTCAAGGGTGGCGACCTGGCCGAGGGCATAGGGTTCGAAGTTCATAATGAAGGCAGCTACAGCGCGGATTTGGTCATCGCGCAGGGGGCCGCCGAATTTCTCGGACCAGGTGGGCATAGCAGGAATGCCTCCGCCCGCGTATAGCTCGGGGCGTGTGGAAATCTGGCGCCCTGTAGTCACCACGGATACGATGTAATCCTCCAGGCTACCCTGCCAGCCGACCTCGGCCAGGCGCCTTGTGAAGAAATTTTCGTCGCGGAGGCTGGGAGCGACGCCGGTAATGCCCTGCGCCTGGGTTCCATGGCAACGGGTGCAATTGGTGACAAATACAGAGGCGCCGAATTCGATTAGCTCGGCTCGCTGCTGAACCTCATAATCAGCCAGGCGCTGTGGTTCCCGGGCACCCAGGATGATCACGATAGCAGCGCTGAGCAGCACCAGGATAGTGCCGAGGACGATTTCGAGTTGAACGCGTTTCATGCGCGGATAGTCTCCTGGTTGTCCCGCTTACTCTTCACGGGGCCTGTCTTGATGCAAGAAGTAGGTATGCTCGTAAGTCTTGGCGTCGCCCGTCTCCGGATCGGTCCACTCCACATGAGGGGTGACACGCGCCAGGTTGAACTGGAATTGCTCAACGATGAGGCTGGCATTCAAATCGGGTAAGAGGCCATCCGCTTCTGCGGCAAACAGTTTTTCACTGAACTCGCGGAACACCGCCGTCAAATTGGGACAGCCTACCACGACATTGTTCACGTCCCCTTCGGGATCAGGCTGATACGCGAGAGTCGGGCAGAGATCTGGCCCATAATCCTCGCCAACAACATAAATGCCTTGTTGCAACTCCTCATAAGGGATCGCTCGGAGAGCTCCCTCCCCTTCTTCCGGCGCCAGATCCTGAATGATCCGCGTGGCAGGCGGGGTCTCAATGCCGAACTGGGGGGTGCCCATGAAACTGAGAGCAATAACAATGAAGACCCACGCAACGCCCCACATGATGGCAAAGGGGCGCTTACGCGCCAGACGGGAAGGATTGCGGTCGATGTAAGGGATGGCCATCAGGGTGAGCACCAATGCCGGTGGAACGATCAGACCCATGATGAATTTGCTGTTGAGCAACTTGCTCAGTTCGAGCCGGAACCCGAGTCCAAAGGTTTCGAAGACCGGGTTCACAAGATTTTCGATGATTGCGGCTGGATCAATCTTGAGCAGACCCTGCAACCACCAGAAATACCAGGGGGCTTTGGTGTCCAGCGGAGTTTGTTGAGGGTTGGCATGGGTCTCCAAGGGGGATGCAAAGCCGCGGAAAAACAAAATGGCCAGCATGATGAAAATGCCCAGACTGACCAAGAAGACCTCGTGCGAAAGCAGATCAGGAATTAAATCGATACGGCGATTATCTTCTTTCTTCTGATCAGGGGTCCGTTGGGTTTCTTCGACCAGCGCGGGAAGGGAAATGCTATGTTCGCGCGAAACCTTATAGTAGTGAATACTAATGAATAGGATCGCTAACAATGGGAACAAGATCACGTGCTGTAGATAGAAGCGCAGCAAACCGCCAGTGCCGATGTCTGGCGCGCCGCGCATCAGCAGGTTCAGTGCGGGGCCAACCACAGGGCCGGACTCGGTGATGCTCGTGCCGACGGTCACCGCCCAATACGCCAACTGATCCCAGGGTAGCAGGTAACCCGTAAAGCTGAGCCAGGCGGTGATGAGCAGCAAGATGACCCCGGTAAGCCAGGTGAAGGTGCGAGGTCCCTTGTAGGAACCCGTAAAGTATGTGCGCAGCAAGTGAAGCCAGCTAAAGATCACCATCCCCTCGGCGCCCAGGCGGTGCAGGTCGCGCAAGAGTTCGCCAAAAAAAACATTACTCTCGATGGCCTTGATCGATTCGTAAGCCTGGTCCGGGAAGGGGATGTAATACACCATCAGGATCACACCGGTGATCACTTCGACGATGAAGAGGAAAGTGGTGAAGAAACCCAGGCGATAGGTGTGGGTGAACCAGGTGGCGGCCTGCGGATAGTAGCGCGGGCGCAGGTGAGCGATGAAACTGGTCGTGATGACCTTATAGCGCGGATTCGGTTTCTCAGTGGGCGGATCACCGCGCATCACCGCGCGCAGTTCACGGATGCTGAGGCCCGCGGTGATGATACGCACGCGGTCGTCGATGATTTTGGCGATCGTGGCGCGCCACTGATCGCGCGGCGGGATATTCAGGCGTCGTCTCAGAACGTTAAGCATCAGTTACTCCGCAAGGTTGGGAAGTTGGTGTTGGGTCGGCTCGGCATGCTTAGTCGTGAGCCTCACCAATGATCTTGTCACCGGTGTCCACGCGGACGAAGGCCCCCTCGTCTGCAGGCACTGGCGCCGGGCCGCCATCTTCGGGCGTCTGGGCCAACACATTCCCGTTCTGATCTTCGAAGCGGATCACAAAGTAATCTAGGCTACGCGGCGCCGGCCCGGAAATGTAAGTGCCATCGTGTTCGTATTGCGAACCGTGGCATGGGCAGATGAACTTGAATTCCTGGTCATTCCAGCCGTAGAGGCAGCCGAGATGCGGGCAGACTTTATAGAGCGCCATCAGGCCGTTGGGCGTGTTGGATAACCAAAGCTTGACCTTGGGAAGATTCGCAGGTGCGGCGTCTACAGCGGGGAGGTCAGCTACAGTTCCGGCGGTGAACACACCGCCGAATTCGCCCTCCCGGAAACGCGGCAGGCTGAATAAAACGGTTAGTCCGCCGACGCTCAAAGTGAGAAAACCCAACGAGGCCAGCCAGGCTAGGTTGAGGAATTCGCGGCGGTTCAGCTTGATTTGTTCTTGCGCTTCGGCAGGGCTGGTTTCAGCTTGGCCGGCGGGTACGGCAGCTTCTGTCATGCGAAAAACCTCCACGGTTCGGGAAAAACCTTGCGCATTTTATCACTACAAAAAACTGCTGACAAGCAAAGGTAGCCAGATCATTTACAAAAGCACTTGCGCCGTATAGATAGCCCTTAAGATCAGGCCTGCTGTAATGATGGTAACTGTCCCGTACACAAGGATCTCTGAGCGTTCCGTGCGACCCCTGGTATAGAAATAGGCAAGCGGGATCATGGCTGGAATTAACGAGCCATAAAGGATATGGAGCCACCCGCGCGCGGGACGTAAACCGGAAATCCACAGATAGCCGCCCATCAGCGCTTCGCCCAGAACAAGAATCTCGGCAATGGCCAGCATCCCCCAGTAACTGGAATCAATTCCTTGTTTTCGAAAAAAACGGAAGTAACCCCATAGTGAAACAATGAGAAAATAATAAAGCGCGGCCGCCGCAGCCTTGTCGTGAACTAGAACCAGCAAATCAGACATAGCACCTCGAATACCGTTTAGATTGCATTGCAGAATTCTAACAGAGGCTTGCGCGGCCAAAGGAGCTGCGCGGCAGTTAGCAAAAAGAAGCAAACTGCATCAGACCTGGCAAGATTTCAAGGGTTCCCCCATGTATAATCACGCGCATCAGCATGAAAACAGTCTATTTCAACGAACACGGCGGCCTGGATGTCCTGCAATATGGTGAGCTTCCAGATCCTCAACCCCACCCCGGCTGGGTGCTGGTTCGCTTGCGCGCCGCCGCGCTCAACCACGTGGACGTCTTCGTGCGCCGCGGCTGGCTTAGCCTCAAACTGAACCTGCCGCACATCCCCGGGTGCGACGGCGCTGGCGAGATCGCCAAACTCGGCGAAGGCGTCACGAAATGGAAAGTCGGGCAGCGCGTAGTGATCGACGCCAGCATCTGCATGGAGGAAGACGAGTTCACCCTTTCTGGGCAGGACAATCTCTGCCGCCGTTGGGAGCTGCTGGGTGAAACCATAGCTGGCACGTACGCCGAATACGTTGCCGTGCCAGCAGTCAACCTGCTCGAAATCCCGCAGGGCTTTCCCGACGACAAGGCTGCGGCGGCCGCGCTGGTGTATCTCACCGCGTGGCATTCGCTGGTGACGCGCGGCAAGTTGCAAAAGGGGGAAACGGTGTTAGTCATCGGCGCGTCGGGCGGCGTGAACACAGCCGCCATCCAAATCGCGAAATACCTGGGCGCGCAACTCTTCGTGGTGGGGTCAGATGCCGGCAAATTAAAGCTGGCAGAATCCCTAGGCGCCGACCATCTGATTAATAGATCCAAAGATCCCGATTGGTCCAAGGCGGCGTACTTACTGACAAACAAGCGCGGCTTCGATGTTGCAGTGGACAACGTAGGCAGCACCATCCCTATGAGCCTGCGTGCCCTGCGCAAAGGCGGACGCTTGCTCACCGTAGGCAGCACGGCTGGCGCCGTCTTCGAGATGGACAACCGCTATATCTTCCACAAACATCTCAGCATCCTGGGTTCCACGATGGGAACCCGCCAGGATTTCGCTAAGGTGATGGGTCTGGTGTTCGCCGGCAATCTGGCCCCCGTCATCGATCGCAGCTATCCGTTGCGAGAGGCGCGGGCAGCCCAAGAACGGCTGGAAACTGGCGAGCAGATGGGGAAGATCGTTTTGGAAATCAACTGAGAATTGATTATGAATTCGCCCTACCCTGAAACCATGACTAAGCAGGAATTATTGGATCGCATCCGCAAGAGCCGCGCGGCATACAAAGCCCTCTGGCAGGGCCTGACCGAAGAGCAGATGACCCGCGTCCCGGGTCCCACGCCAGAATGGTCCGTCAAGGATTTGATCGCCCACACCGTTTGGTGGGAGACCTTCACCATTGCCCGCGTGACCCTAATGCTAGCCGGCCAGGAAGTGCTGCCCATCGAGGAGTTCGACCACATCAACGCGCTGATTCATGGACATGTCAAAGACCTAAGCCTGGCCCACATCCTCCAGGATTTCGAGAGCAACCTGCCCCGTCTGGAAGCCCTGATCGCCAGCATGACCGAAGGACAGCTCAATGACACTGATGGATTCAATGTGCACGGACGTTCTCCGCTGCGGCTACTGGGTGGCAATACCTTCGGCCATTATGGAGAACACGGCCCCGACCTGGCACGCTATGTCTCCTCGCTGAAACCTAAATGACCGTCCCGAAGCGCCCTTTCGCCGTAACGTGCCTGATAGGGCTAGTGTTAACGCTGACAGGATTGCAAGCCTTGAGATTATGGGGGGTCCTATCTTCATGGGACTATCTCAGCAGCCTGCCCCTCACAGTTACCCCAGCTTATTTGGGACTGAGCGCCGCCGGATGGATTGCGCTCGGCGCCACGCTCGCTTGGGGGCTATGGCGCGCGAAGGCCTGGGTTCCTCATGCCATTCGTTGGGCAGCCCTCGCTTTCGCCGCGGTGCTTTGGCTGGATAGATCGTTTTTGCAAGCCAAGGGACCACAAAGCAGCAATTGGCTATTTGATTTACTATTCACTTTACTGTTGATGGCATCCGTGATTGGAGTGCTGGCTTTCCCCAAGGTGCGTCACTATTTTGGAGAACCACATGAGTGATCGTTCGGAAAACCGCTCAAAGATTGACGAACTGAAAAAAATGCGCGCCCAAAGCAAACAAGGCGGCGGGCCCGAACGTGTCAAGGCGCAGCACGCCCAGGGACGGCTGACGGCGCGCGAACGATTGGATCTCTTGCTCGACAAAGGCTCCTTTCGCGAGCTGGACGCCTTCGTCAAGCACCGCACCACTGCCTTCGGCCTGGAACAGCAACAGATATTGAGTGATTCTGTGGTGACCGGCTGGGGGACCATCGATGGTCGACTAGTCTATGTTTTCTCGCAGGATTTCACCGTGTTTGGCGGCAGCCTCGGCGAAGTGCACGCCGAGAAGGTCGTCAAAGTCATGGAGATGGCGCTAAAGAACGGGGCTCCTATCATCGGACTTAACGACTCCGGCGGGGCACGCATACAGGAAGGCGTGGTATCTCTGGGTGGTTATGCAGACATCTTCCTGAAAAATACGCTCGCCTCGGGAGTAATCCCGCAGATCAGCGCCATTATGGGACCCTGTGCGGGCGGTGCGGTCTATTCGCCAGCGCTCACCGATTTCATTTTCATGGTGCGCAACTCTTCTTACATGTTCGTCACCGGACCTGAAGTTGTAAAGAGCGTTACCCACGAGGAAGTCTCTTTTGAGGATTTGGGCGGCGCCAGCATTCATTCGGCGCAGTCCGGCGTCTGCCATGTGGTGGCAGACACAGAAGCGGACACCCTGTTCCTGATCCGCAAGCTACTCTCTTATTTGCCGCAGAACAATCTGGAAGATGCGCCGTTCCGGCCTAGCAAGGACAACCCGTTGCGCCGCGAGGACGAACTGGACAGCGTGATCCCCGACGAACCCAACAAGCCCTATGACATCAAACGAGTGATCCAACTTGTAGTGGACGAAGGCGCCTTCTTCGAAATCCACGAGCATTTTGCCCAGAACATCGTGGTGGGCTTTGCCCGCCTGGGCGGACACGCGGTAGGCATTATCGCCAACCAGCCCATGGTGCTGGCCGGCGTCTTGGACATCGATGCCTCCGAGAAGGCCGCCCGCTTCGTGCGATTCTGCGATTCTTTCAATATCCCATTGATTACCCTGGTGGACGTGCCCGGCTTTATGCCCGGCACTGCGCAAGAGCACAATGGAATTATTCGCGCCGGCGCCAAGCTCCTTTACGCTTATTGCGAAGCCACGGTTCCAAAGCTCACCGTCGTGACCCGCAAGGCTTACGGCGGCGCTTACGACGTAATGAGCAGCAAGCACATCCGCGGGGACTTGAATCTAGCCTGGCCCACTGCGGAACTGGCAGTCATGGGGCCTGAAGGCGCAGTGAACATCATCTTCCGCAAAGAGTTGGCGAAATCGAAGAATCCTGAAAAGAAACGAGCCCAACTGGTGGCCGAGTATCGCGAACAGTTTGCCAACCCATACGTGGCGGCAAGCCGCGGTTACATAGACCACATCATCCGGCCGCGCGAAACACGCCCGCGCCTGATCAATGCATTAGAGATGCTCACCAACAAGCGCGACAGCAACCCTGCCAAGAAGCACGGAAATATTCCGTTATAGACGATGAGCCATGTTCAATAAAGTCCTGATCGCTAACCGTGGAGAGATCGCAGTGCGTATCATCCGCGCCTGCCGTGAGTTGGGTATGCATACGGTGGCCGTTTTCTCCGAGGCGGATCGCCAGGCGTTGCACGTGCGCCTTTCCGATGAGGCTTATCCAATCGGCCCGGCCCCTTCACGCGATTCCTACTTGCGCATGGACAAAATCCTTGATGTGGCTAAGAAATCGAATGCTGGCGCCATCCACCCGGGATACGGTTTCCTCGCCGAGCGCTCTGATTTTTCGCAGGCCTGCGAAGATGAAGGCATCACTTTCATCGGGCCGCGCGCCTCGGCGATTGCTGCTATGGGTGACAAGGCAGTTGCAAGAGCCACGGTTCTGGCTGCAGGTGTTCCCGTTGTGCCCGGCACAGAGGGCGAAGGCAGCCTGAGCGACGAGGACCTTCTGCGCCTGGCGCCGCACATCGGCTTCCCACTCTTGATCAAGGCTACGGCGGGCGGCGGCGGCAAGGGCATGCGCGAGGTGCGCAACCGGGATGAAATGCCGAGTCTTTTGAATGCTGCTCGCAGCGAGGCGCAAGCCGCCTTCGGCGACGGCAACGTGTATTTGGAGAAGCTGGTTGAAGGGGCGCGCCACATTGAATTTCAGATCATGGCCGATATGGATGGGAACACGGTCCATCTAGGCGAGCGTGAATGTTCTTTGCAGCGCCGGCACCAGAAGCTGCTGGAGGAATCCCCCTCACCCTTCATCGACGACGATGAAGGCTTCCGGCAGGTGATGGGCGAGGTAGCCGTGAAGGCCGCCAAGTCGGTGAACTATGCTAACGCGGGCACTATTGAGTTCCTGGTGGATAAGGACAAGAATTTCTACTTCCTGGAGATGAACACCCGTTTGCAGGTGGAGCATCCGATTACCGAAGAGGTAACAGGTTTCGACATCGTCACCGAGCAACTGCGCATCGCCCGCGGACGTCAACTCGGCATCACGCAGGACCAGGTGAAGATGAAGGGCTGGGCCATCGAGTGCCGCATAAACGCCGAGGATCCCTACAACAATTTCCTGCCATCCACAGGCCTGATCTCGCACCTCTCTGTGCCCACGGGCCCCGGTGTGCGCGTGGATACCGGCGTTTACGCCGGCTTCCAGATCTCACCCTACTACGATTCCCTGATTTCCAAGCTGGTGGTGCGCGGGGAATCGCGCGCCCAGGCTATTTTGCGTATGCGCCGCGCCCTCGAGGAATACCGCATCGTGGGCGTGAAGACCAATATTCCGTTCCATCAGCGGCTCGTCGAGCAGGCCCGTTTCATTGCCGGGAACTTCGATACCCGTTTCGTAGAAGAGCGTTTCTCTCTGGAAAAGGCCGAGGCAGGGAAAGAGGGATATCCAGAGATCGCTGCCATCGCGGCTACCTTGGTAGCTCACGAACAGACCGAACGCTCGGCGCACATCATCGCGCGCGGCAAGCGCGACACCAGTAACTGGAAATGGGTGTCACGCTGGGAGCGCATGCACCGCTAGACGGCGCCCATGAAATACATCACCACGATAAGCGAACGGGAATACACGGTCGAAATCCTTGGCCCGCGCCAAGTAAGCGTGAATGGCAAGCTTTACGACGTGGACTTTCAATCGATATCCGGGCAGCCGGTATTCAGCTTACTAGTGGATGGGGGCTCATACCAGGCTGCTGTATTCCCTGGGGAAGAGGACACCTTACAAGTATTGATGCGCGGCGCTCTCTATGTAGCCACTGTAGAAGACGAGCGCGAGAGGCGGTTGAAATCGGCCGGGGGAGCGGGTGTAGCGATAAGCGGAGAATATATATTACGCGCACCAATGCCTGGGCTTATCGTAAGCTTGCCGGTAACCGATGGGCAGGAAGTCAAAAAGGGCGACGTGCTCATTATCTTAGAGTCGATGAAGATGCAGAACGAATTGAAATCCCCGCGCGACGGCAAGGTAACGCGCGTCCAGGTAAAAGCCGGCGACAGCGTGGAGCAGCGCCAAACGATATTGGGCGTGGAAACATAGGAAGATGGTTATTTCCGCAAGCGACAAGGAATTAGAAGTCAAATTCCATGTCAGCGATCTAGTGGAGATCGAAAATCAACTGGTGAAACTGGGGGCCACACTAGTGCAGCCGCGCACCCACGAATACAACCTTCGCTTCGACACCCCGGGCGGCGATTTGGCCCAGGCGGAAAGCATGTTACGGCTGCGCCGGGATTCCGAAAGCCACGTAACCTTCAAAGGACCCAGTAGCACACTAGGCGGGGTGCTGGCACGGCAGGAAATCGAATTCGAAGTCAGCAATTTCTCCGCTGCTCAAAAACTAATTGAAGCTCTAGGCTTTCGATCCAAATTTGTGTATGAAAAATACCGCACGACCTACGCGCTGGATGGCTTAAAAGTCACGCTGGATGAAATGCCTTATGGTCCTTTTGTCGAAATCGAAGGCAGGCAAGCTGCAGGAATCCAAGCGGCTGCGGACCAACTCAACCTTGACTGGCAGCAGCGCCTGCCTGAAACCTACATTAGTATTTTCCGGCGTCTGAAGGAATTATTCAGCCTGCATTTCACGGATTTGACATTTGCAAACTTCGAGGAAGTGCAGGTAAGTATGCAAAGAGTGGGGATCAATGTGGCAGATAAGAGTGTAGCCGCGGATAAACGCGGATAAAAAATATCAACCACAGATGAATACAGGTAAACACTGATTTTTTATTCATTAAGCTCGAGGTTAAATTAGGATGCGAACTAAGAAGGGAATTCCTCTTTTTGAGGATTTAAATCCAATTAACGAAAAAATCATTGGCTCTTGAATATAAGAAAAACGGGTCACTGGCAACCCAACAAAAATTGATCACAATTTATTACGACAGTTCAGTTGTTGGAGAATATTATGCAGATTTTGTTGTCGAAGACAAGATAATAATCGAAGTAAAAGCAATAAAAATACTTGACCAACTACATACTGCGCAATGTCTGACCTATACCAGGGCAACCAAACATCCATTGGCTCTCCTGATAAATTTTGGAACACCAAAGGCGCAAATCAAACGTATAGCCGGGGGGTTTGATTAAATCTGTGTTTATCCGTGTTTATCTGTGGTTAATTTGTGATTTGACCAGTAAATTTGTTCTACCTCAGCTTCCATCATCAACAATTCTTTCAATCGAGCCTTCATTACTTCCGGATCACCAGTAGTCAAGTAGCGAGTTGTGCCCCCATCTGTCTGCGGATTACGCAGGCCGCCTTCATTCAGCAGTTGCTCCACTCGGCGAGCAATTGCAGGGGCGGGATCAATGAGGCGTACATTCTCGCCCACAATGTCACGGATGGTTTCGAACGCGAATGGATAATGGGTGCAACCCAGCACCACAGTGTCCAATCCCTGGGCCAACATAGGTACTAATGCCTGCCGAAGGATGCGCCGCGCTTCGGGACCCGAAGCGCGGCCGGCCTCGATTTCGCCGACCAGACCGGGGCATGCATCCTGCAGAAGGGTTACTCCTCCCCCAAATCGCTCAACCACCGATGCGTAGAGCTCACCCTCAAACGTGGTGGGGGTGGCAAGCACCCCAACCACCCCGGTCTCGGTATGCTCCGCGGCCGGTTTAACGGCTGGTTCCATGCCAACGAAAGGAAAACCCGGGTACTGGGCCCGCAGGGAGTGCAGGGCGGCCGCGGACGCCGTGTTGCATGGGATCACGATCAACTCAGCGCCTTGCTCCATCAAAAAGCGCACGATGCCTTCGGAGAGGCGGCGCACTTCGGCCAAGCCGCGGGGGCCATAGGGAACGTGCGCCTGGTCGGCGACATAGAGGAAGTCCTCACCCGGCAGCCGGGCGCGGATAGCGCGCAAAACCGACAGACCGCCTACTCCTGAGTCAAACGCGCCGATCGGCGCTGAGTTTCCGGATTTTTGAGCCATGATGGCAAATAAAAAGGGTGCATTGCTGAGCAATGCACCCGCGGTTATACCAGATTGAGTCAGACGTTATTCTTCGAATTTCTGCTTCAAGCGTCCGCTCTTGCCGCTGAGGCCACGCAAGTAGCTAAGATGCGCCCGGCGGACCCTAGCGCCGCGCTCGACTACCACTTTGTCGATGAGGGGAGATCGCAGCAGGAAGGTTCGTTCTACACCGATGCCATTGGCAGCTAAGCGGCGCACGGTGAAGTTGCGGCTGTTTCCCGCTTTTCCGATGCGGATCACTGTACCTTTGAACTCCTGGATACGTTCGCGGTCGCCTTCTTTAATTTTGACGTGAACGCTAACCTGGTCGCCTGGGCGCAGGGCGGGAATATTTTCGTTCACCTTTGCTTCTACAGCTTTCAATAAATTCGACATCTCTCACAATCCCTTAGGTTGTTCTAAAACAGCGCAGGATTGTACCATATCAGAACTCACCTTCGTTCAATCCGCGAATAGATCCGCTCCACGGTAATCATCGGGGGTTACTGGAAAGGCCCGGGTGAATGTATCTCGCCGCCCCATCAATCGCCAATACAGTTCCATCAGCGAGAACCGTGTAAAGCGCCCATCCAGCTGGCTGGCGTGGCAGGCATCTGCCTGGTGTTTGAGTTTTTCTACGCTGTGATAGTTGATGGACACATGGGGTGGTGTGTCTTTATCACTGGCCAGTACAGTGAGATCGATGTCTTTGTTGCGCCCTACCCGGCTGGGGTCCTGGCCGCTGAGCCGCATCAGACGCACGATCCACCGCAGCCGCCCCCGATTGAGCGCGTTGTAATAGAGCTTTTCCGGCTGGAATGGTTTGCCCGCCTTGGGGAAATGGTTGGCGTTACCAGCGGCATGGAATGCCTGAACGGTTGCCTTGTGAATGACGATATGGTCTGGGTGGTGGTAACCGCCCACAGGGTCAAAGGTGAGCACCACCTGCGGCCGCAGGCGGCGAATCTCGGCCACGATCTTCTCTGCCACCTCTTCAATGGGCGTTGACACCAACGAGTTAGGACGCTTGTTGTCTTCGCTGCCCGCCATACCGGAGTCGCGGTAACCTAAAAACATTACCGAGGCCAAGCCCAGTGTTTTCGCGGCACAGCGAAGTTCCTCCTCGCGCAAGGCGGCGATATCTGTGTACGTCTGGAGGAATTCAGGATCTACCGTGCCGGCCTCACCACGGGTAGCGCATATCAGATGGACATCCACACCCTGAGCTGAGTAATAGGCCAGGGTCCCACCCATGCCGAACGACTCATCGTCTGGATGGGCAAGGACTGCAAGGATTGTTCTTCGTTCCGAAATCATTACGCAATTGAGGCGAAAATCACATTATAGTCCCGCCCAAATAAATACCTTTGCCATTTCGAGCGAGCGCGTTTTGCGTCGCCTTTAGCGACGCAGCGCAGAGCTTGTCCCGAGTGAGCCGCTATGCGGCGACGAGGGAAGAAATCCCTTTTCGCAAACCAACTCAGATTTCAAAAGGGATTCCTCTTCGGCCGGAGCCTGCCCTGAGCGAAGCGAATGGGGCCTCATCGGAATGACAAATGATGATAGCTTCCTTTGGCAATCAGTAAATCGGAAGGCTGGGGTCCACCTGCCGTGCCCAGTCATTGATGCCTCCTCTCAGACTCTTTACCTTGCGGAATCCGGCTGAGCGCATCAACTGCACCGCGCGACCTGAGCGGGAACCGGTACGGCAGAACACGACGAAGTCGTCCGCCGTATCCAGCTCGGAGAGATGGCCAGCCAACTGACCCAA
>JAMCZK010000046.1 GCA_023485685.1 Chloroflexota bacterium
GATGGAGGGAACCGGTTCACCTTCCTGAATGTCAGTTTTTGGCACCTGAGCATCGCCTTTGTGGTGGCCGCATTTTGGCAGACACGGCGTACTCCGCGAACGGTATGGAAGGAATGGAAAGAAAGCCTGAGGCAAAAGGAATGGCAGCTCCAAATTTCGCGATGGACCTTGCTGTTGCTGGCTGCCTTCGCGGTGATCGCTTTCTTCCGCTTCTCGCAATTGGATGCGCTACCGCCCGAGATGACCAGCGACCATGCCGAGAAATTTCTGGACGTCAGCGATATCCTGCAGGGCCAAAATTCGATTTTCTTCGAGCGAAACACGGGAAGGGAACCGCTGCAGTTCTATTTGACCGCGGCTGTGGCGCAAATCTTTGGAACCGGCATTTCATTTCTCAGCCTTAAGTTGGGGGCTGGAATCCTCGGCTTTGTTTCGCTGATCTACGTTTATCTGCTTGGCAAGGAACTGGGCGGGCGATGGGTGGGCTTGTTCGCTTTACTGCTGGTGGGCATTGCCTTTTGGCCCAACCTGCTGGCGCGCACGGGATTACGTTTCTCCCTGTATCCAACCTTTGCCGCGCCCACGCTGTATTACCTGATCCTCGGATTGCGACGCGGCAGTCTCAACGATTTCCTGCTCACCGGCGTCTTCATGGGTGTGGGACTGAACGGATATACGGCCTTTCGCGCCATGCCCATCGTTGCCGGCGCGGCGCTGCTGATCTTCCTGCTTCACAAGCCATCCGTAGACCTGCGGCGGCGGGCCTTGATTGGGTTTGCGCTGCTGGCATTAGTGACACTGGTTATCTGCGCGCCGTTGATCCGCTACGCGGTGGAGCATCCCACTCAAATTGGGGAACGTACATTAACGCGTATGTTCGAGGCTGAACGCGAATATCCCGAATCCGTGTTAATCACGTTCCCGAAGAATGTATGGAACGGGTTAGGGATGTTCAATTACTCGGGCGGCACGATCTGGTTGGTCGGTCTGCGCGATAAGCCAGCCTTCGACACGATTTCCGCGGCCTTGCTTTTGCTCGGCGTAATATTGGTGGGGATACGATATGCGCGCGCCCGCTCGTGGCTGGATCTGTTCCTGCTGCTGGCCATTCCGTTGATGATGCTGCCCTCTACCTTGTCGCTGGCCTTTCCCGAGGAGAACCCGGCGATGAACCGCGCCAGCGGCGCTTGGGTCCCCGCGTTCATCGTGTCTGCGTTGGCGTTGGATGCGTTCCTGCATGGAATCCGCGATAAGCTGGGAGGCAATTTTGGATTGCGCGTGGCTCAAACGGGCGGAGCAGTCATTCTGATCGTTGTGGGCGCGATCAATTACAACTTGTTCTTCGGCGAGTACATTCGGAGCTATGACCAGAACTCGTGGAACAGTTCCGAAATGGGCGCAGTCATTGCGGACTACGCGGGCAGCTTCGGCAGCCTGGACTCCGCCTGGGTGGTGTCCTACCCATACTGGGTGGACACACGTTTGGTGGGGATGAATGCAGGGAATCCCGCCCGTGATTACGGCATCTGGCCGGATCAATTGAGCAACACGCTCACAACTCCGCCGCCCAAACTGTTCGTATTGAAGATTGATGACGAAACCGGGCTGAGCACACTGGAGCAACTGTATCCCGAAGGTATTGAAACCTTTCATCGGAGCCGGGTTCCCGGAAAAGAATTCCTGACCTATTTCGTCCCAGCCCAGGACTCGACCCGATAACCATGCCAACGCGTCCCCGCAAATTCCGCAGCTGGATCTTCGATCTCTTATTGGCCATAGTGCTGGTGGCGGCAGCCGCATTCCGTTTCGTGGGAATGGATTGGGACGAAGACCAGCACCTGCACCCCGATGAGCGTTTCCTCACCGGGGTGGTGGCCAGCCTGGACTCGGTCAACAGCATCGGTGAATATTTCGACACCGCCAATTCCTCGCTAAACCCCAACAACCGCGGCTCTGGATTTTTTGTTTATGGCACCCTGCCCGTGTTCATCGTGCGCTACGTGGCCGAAGGACTGGGGCAAACCGGTTATGGTGAAGTGCATCTGGTGGGCCGCGCGCTTTCTGCCATCGCCGATCTCGGGGTAGTGGTGCTAGTGTATTTCACTGCCTCGCGCCTCTTCGATAAACGGGCCGGGCTGCTGGCTGCACTGTTCTCTGCCTTGGCTGTGATGCAAATCCAGCAGTCCCATTTCTGGACGGTGGATAACTTTGTCAACTTCTTTACCCTGCTCACCTTATTCTTCGCAGTGCGCATTGCCAGTTATGGGCGGAATGAAAATGAAGGCAGGATCTTTAGCCCATGGGATCTTGTAGGATTTGGGCTCGCCTTGGGCATGGCGCTGGCTTCCAAAGTCAGCGTGGTTCCGCTGGCGGTTGCCCTGCCGGCGGCCTTACTGATTCGATTGGGGCGGCTGCCTAAAGAAGAGCGCGCCCGATATTTCTCGCCTGCATCCTTCGCTCCGCTCAGGACGGCGTTTTGGTGGCTGGTAATTGCGGGCGTAATCAGTGTCCTTACCTTCCGCGTCTTCCAGCCCTATGCATTCCAAGGGCTCGGCCTGGGCGGATGGCTGAGCAATATTGGGACGGTTTGGTCGCAATCGGCGGGACTTGGAACCGGGGAGCGTCTCAAGGAACTCGGCACAGCCATCTTTGCGTTGAATCCCCATTGGGTGGAGACGATGGCCAGCCTGGCCGCGCAGGTGAACGGCGATGCAGACTGGCCGCCCTCGATGCAGTGGGCGCGGCGGCCGTTGTGGTTCGGCCTGCAAAATATCGTCGGTTGGGGTTTGGGCTGGCCGCTGGCGCTAGTGTGCCTGGGCGGCTTCGCCTGGGCTGGCTGGCGCATTTACAAGGGCGAATGGCGCAAGCCGCAGGTCATCCTGTGGGGCTGGGGCGCGTTTTATTTCCTGTGGCAGTCCAGCGGTTTCAATCCCACCATGCGCTACTTCCTGCCGTTTTATCCGGTGCTGGCCATTTTCGGGGCATGGGGGCTGGTCGCTCTGTGGGATCTTGGCGCCCAGCGCCCCAAGAAGGCGCCGCGCTGGCAGAGGCTGGCACGACCTGCGGCGGTGGCGTTGGGTGCAGTGGCTGCAGTGGGTGCGGCGCTGTGGGCTTTCGCGTTCGTGCAGATCTACCAGCAGGACGTCTCGCGCGTGCAGGCTGCTCGCTGGATCTACAGCAATCTGCCCGGGCCGATCACGATTACCTATAACAATGATGGGCAAACCGCTCAGCAGCCGTTGGCGGTTCCTTATGATTTTGTCATCAGCCCCGAGACGGCATTCACTTCTAATTTTGCGCCGAAGGCCGATGGCGAGCTAAGCGAGATTAAATTCAAATATGTGCTCGCTCCAGTTCAAATCACCTTAAGTAGCGGTGTTGAGAATCCGGCGCTACTGACCCGAATAAACCAATTGGTAGATTTGGAGTCTTTGCAGCCCGGCCAGACTACCGAAACAATCATCAATTTTCCGGTCGAGTTGTTGGCAGATGCTTCCGCCCAATATCAATTCCAGATCACTTTGCCAGCCGGCCGCGGGCAGCTGCAAATAGTGAGCGCGGAGATGAGCAGTTCGCAAGCGCCTGATTTACCTGCGCAGTCATTGCTGACGGAACCGCTTGAAATCCGTATGGGCGATAGCTTCGCGCTGGGTTTCCAGGTGCTGCAGGGATCGGTGCCGGACCGGCTCAGAATGCAATTGCGCGCCATCGAGAGCATTTCGTTGTCGCCGGTGGATTTACATCTCACTCTGACTGACACAGGGTCCGGCACCGTAATGGTCGACGAAAGCGTCCGACTGCAGCCCACGACGAACAAAGGCGCACTAGGAACCGAGCAGAGCATGGAACTGCCAGCGAGCATCCCGGTCCATAAAGATCAAGCGCTGATGCTGCAGCTTACAATGGAATCCTCGGGCGCGGTGGGCTTGCTGGGCACGGCAGTGGCGAACGAAAGCAGTTGGGACGACGGATTGCCGTTGCGCATCGATGGCTACGACGGCTTCGGGGGCATCTACCAGGGCGACCTCAATTTCGAATTGTATTGGGACGAGGATGCCAACAAGGTGCAACGCTTCATGGATATCCTCGATCGCACCGAGTACATCTTCATCACCTCCAGCCGGCAGTGGGGCAGCCTGCCGCGGCTCCCGGAGCGGTTCCCGCTGGTGGTTTCTTATTACCGCGCGCTGATCGGGTGCCCGGAAGATAAGACCATCGAATCCTGTTTTATCAACGCGCAAGTCGGCAATGTGCAAAGCGACTACGGATTCGAATTGGTGCAGGTGTTTGAGAATGCTCCGAAACTTGGCTCATGGGTGATCAATGATCAGGGAGCCGAGGAAGCCTATACGGTTTACGACCACCCCAAGGTGTTGATTTTCCAGAAGACGGCAGATTACGACTCTGAAAAATGGGCGGAATTATTTTCGCAAGTTGATCTGACCCGGGTTGTGCGATTGACCCCCAAGCAGGCCTCGGGGCGCATCCCGCCGGATCTGATGCTGCCTTCCGAGCGATTAGAGCAGCAGCGCGCCGGTGGCACCTGGTCAGAACTGTTCAATACGGATAGCTGGATCAACCGCTCGCCGTGGGTCAGCGCGGTGGTTTGGTATCTTGCTCTCGCCGCATTGGGCATCGCTGTGTATCCATTGGTGCGCTGGCTGCTGCCCGGGCTGCGCGACGGCGGCTACCCGTTTGCGCGGTTGGTTGGGCTGGTGCTGCTCGCCTATTTCGCCTGGATGGGAGGCTCACTGGGTCTCAGTTTCAGCCGCGGATGGCTGGCGATCTTTGCGCTGCTGCTGGTAGTGGCGGGAATCGTGGCAGCCTGGGTGCAGCGAAAAGAGCTAAGGGCGGAGTGGAAAACCAAGCGCGCACAGTTCCTAAAGATCGAGCTGTTGTTCCTGGCATTCTTCTTGTTGATGTTGTTCATTCGAGTGGCGAACCCAGACCTCTGGCATCCCTCCAAGGGTGGCGAGAAGCCGATGGACTTCTCTTACCTCAATGCGGTGTTGAAAAGTTCTTCGTTCCCGCCTTACGACCCATGGTTCGCGGGTGGGTACATCAATTACTACTATTATGGATTTGTACTGGTTGGCTCGCTGGTGAAATTATTGGGGGTCGTGCCGGCCGTGGCCTATAACTTGATATTGCCCAGCTTGTTTGCCATGCTGGCGCTGGGCGCGTACAGCTTTGCGTGGAACTTGTGGGTTGCGTGGACCTCACGGGAAGGGAAAGGCAGCCGGGTTTCAGCGGAGATCGTGGGCCTTGCGGCCGCCGTAGCAGTGTTGATTCTTGGCAACATGGGCAGTATCTCCATGATCTTCGAGGGCATTACGCGCCTCGGGGCAGAGGGAGCGTACGCCGCGGAGGCTAGCTTCTTTACGCAGCTCGCTTGGACAGCACGCGGAGCGCTGATGGCACTAGGCGGACAGGCGCTGCCCTACGGGATCGGCGAATGGTACTGGAACCCGACGCGTATCATCCCGGCGCCAAACGAGTCTGCTCCCATTACGGAATTCCCGCTCTTCACCTTTGTGTACGCCGACCTCCACGCGCACATGATCGCCCTCCCGGTAACCATGCTTGGGCTGGCCTGGGCGCTATCCGCAGTGCTGAGCCGGGCGTGGAACGGGCTGAAAAATAAGTGGCAGCTTGCTGCATCCTTGGTACTTGGCGCGCTCGTTTTCGGCAGCTTGCGGCCGATGAATACATGGGATTTACCCACCTACCTGGTGATCGGGATGCTGGCAACCGGGTATGCCATCTGGCGCCATGGGCCACGCGTCAAAGGGGAGGATGGCAGGCTGCATCCGGTGTGGGGCTGGGTGTTGGCGGCGCCGGCTGCGCTGGCGCTATTAAGCGTGCTGGCTTACAAGCCATTTATGGATTGGTATCGCCAGGGCTATGCGAGCATCCGGTTGTGGGATGGGACGCAGACACCCAGCGCGTCGTATTTGGTGCACTGGACGATTTTCCTGTTCTTTATCATTGCGTGGATGCTGTGGGAGACACGCCAATGGCTGGCAAGCACACCTTTGTCGTCGGTACGCAAATTGGAAAGATCCGCGTTCCTGATCTACGTGAGCGTTGTGCTCTTTATTGCAGTGGCGGCGTGGCTGTTCCTTATCGGAGTGGCCATCACCTGGCTGGTGTTGCCACTGCTGGCGTGGGTGGGTCTGCTATTGATTCGCCCGGGGCAAGATGAGAGCAAGCGGTTGGTGTTATTCATCATCGGCACCGGACTTTTTCTCACGCTGTTCGTCGAAGTGATCGTGCTACAGGGGGATGTCTCGAGAATGAACACGGTGTTCAAGTTCTACATGCAAGCCTGGGTGCTGCTGGCTTTGGGCGCGGCTTTCGCCCTGGGCTGGACGCTAGACGCGCTGCGCCAATGGTCGCCGTCTTGGCGCGGAGCGTGGCAATTCGGCTCTGCGCTCCTTGTTATCTGTGGGATGCTATTCATGTTTTTTGGCGTGACGGCCAAGATGCGCGATCGAATGACTGAAAACGCGCCCTGGTCACTGGATGGCATGGCTTATATGGATACTGCAGTCACCTTTGACCAGGATCAAAGGATCGATTTGAAATTTGATTACGAGGCCATCCGCTGGATGCAGGAAAATGTAGAGGGTTCACCGGTGATTTTGGAAGCGCAGATTCCTGAGTACCGTTGGGGCTCCCGCTTTGCAATCTACACGGGGTTACCCACGGTGCTGGGTTGGAACTGGCACCAGCGGCAGCAGCGCGAGTTCGTGCCAGGTAACGATATTTTGGGACGCGCCGGAGAGATAGAGACCTTCTATAAGGCGACTGACCTGGCGCTGGTGCAGGGGTTTCTGCAGAAATATCAAGTCAGATATATCGTGGTTGGACAATTGGAGCAGGCCTATTACCCGGGCCCCGGGCTAGATAAGTTCGAAGAGCAGGATGGCGTTTTGTGGCAGGAGGTTTATCGAAATGAGGGGACCGTGATATATGAAGTGAATGAGTCAACGTTGGTTGAAAAGTAAAAGTAATTTGTTATTGGTTATCAGTTGTTTGCAGAGATTAGAGACTGGAGATTAGAGATTTAGGCAGATGGACCAGGTTTTGGCGCTGATCTTTTGGTACCTATTGCTGGCCGCCATTGGCTGGCTGAGTTTCCCGATTGCCTATCGCTATTTGGCTGCACTGCCTAATCGCGGCGTGGCATTAGTGCGGCCGTTGGGTCTGCTGCTATGGGGATTTGTGTTTTGGATCTTGAGCAGTTACGGATTTTTACACAATGATGCCGGCGGATTGATCACGGCAATCTTTCTTTTGGCCGCCCTCAGTTGGTGGGCCTGGCGACAGGCGCCGAAAGGCGAGATGCGGAAATGGTTGAATGAAAATCATTCAACCATTTTGGCGGCAGAAATTGTTTTTCTGTTGGCTTTTTTGTTCATGACTTATGTGCGCGCCTCGCGGCCGGGAATCTTTCACACCGAGCAACCCATGGAGTTGGCGTTCATCAACGCCATCCTGCGCTCGCCAACCATGCCGCCGCATGACCCTTGGCTATCAGGCTTCTCGATTTCCTATTACTACTTTGGCTACCTGATGGTGGCCATGCTGGCAAAGTTGGTGGGGGTGATTGGTTCGGTGGCCTTCAACCTGGGTTTCATTTCGATCTTTGCCATGGCGGCGGCGGGCGCCTATGGGCTGGCACACAATCTGCTGGCCTTGTATCTGCCGAAAGCGCGGAGGGCCATGCTGTGGCTGGCAGCCTTGGCGCCCATTTTTGTGCTGGTCCTGGGGAATATGGAAGGGCTGTTGGAGGTGCTGCACGCGCGCCACGTATTTTGGGGCGCCGATGCCAGCGGTGCGCAAACGTCCAAGTTCTGGGCATGGATAGATATCAAGGAGCTGACCGACCCGCCGACCGCGCCGCCAAGCTGGGCGCCGCGGCTGTATGGCACAGATTCCTGGTGGTGGTGGCGGGCTTCGCGGGTGATCAACGACAGAACATTTACGGGCGGGGAGCAGGAATTAATCGACGAGTTCCCTGCGTTTTCATTCGTGCTTGGAGACCTGCACCCCCATGTGTTATCGATGCCCTTTGTAATGCTGGCGATGGGGTTGGCGCTGAACCTGTATTTGGGCGGGGCCGAACGGCAGCGTCCGCCTCCGCTGCTTGGACTGCGCATTTCAGGTGACTATTTATTATTTGCCGCGGTTTTGTTAGGAGCGCTTGGCTTCCTGAACATTTGGGATTTTCCCATTTATGTCGGGTTGTTCGCCATGGCTTACGTCCTGCGAGAGGTTCAAGGGCAGGGCTGGTCCTGGGGAAACCTGCAGGATTTCATTGTGCTTGTGTTGGTTCTCGGGTTTGGCGGAATTGCGCTGTACCTTCCTTTTTATTTGGGCTTTACCTCCCAGGCCGGTGGCATATTACCGAACCTGCTCAATCCCACACGCGGCATTCAATTCTGGGTGATGTTTGCCACCCCATTGATCCCGATCTCCATTTATTTATTGATCCTTTGGAAACGCGATTGGAAATGGGGTCGATTGTTGAAAAACCTGCTTTTGGGCTTTGTGTTAGTAGCCGCGTTGTGGGGATTCTCATTGCTGCTGACTGGACTATACGCAATTATTTTGTCTGGCAGCAGCCTGGGTGGCGCCGTTCTTTCGGGGATGGGCGCGCCGGACCTGGGCAGCTTGTTGAACGAATCTCTTCACCGGCGGTTCAGTTCTATCGGCGGATGGATCACGATGAGCTTGTTACTAGGTTTGATCGTTGGATTGCTGTTCAACTCCATGCCGAAACGCGAGAAGGTCAAAGCAGGCAATTCAGTCGAGCAGACGCGTAGCTTTTTACTGCTTCTAGTTTTCGTCGGCCTGTTGCTGGTACTCGCGCCGGAGTTCATTTACCTGCGTGACCAGTTCGGCACGCGGATGAACACGGTGTTTAAGTTCTATTTCCAAGCCTGGCAGATGTGGGGTGTGGCGGCCGCTGTGGTTGTTGTGATCCTGCTATATGAATTGCGTCGTTTTGGGCGCGTTCTATTTATCGTTCTGGTAAGTCTGCTGGTGGGCGCCGGGTTGGTCTACCCGGCCTTTGCGTTTTCGGATGTCACTAGACACACCGCCTTGAACCTGGATGGCGCCAGCCACCTGTCGGCGGATACCGTTGCGGCGATCCAATGGCTGCGGCAGGCGCCGCTGGGCCCGCTGGTGGAAGCGGTGGGTGGCAGCTACGATTCCAGTTTCGCGCGCTACTCCGCGCATAGCGGGCAGCCGGCACTAATGGGCTGGCCGGGGCACGAAGGGCAATGGCGGGGCGGCAACTATGACGTGGGGCGCATCGATCAAATTCGCATCCTATATACAACCCCCGATTGGTTCGTGGCGCAGGGCATAATGGATACATATGATGTGAAGTACATCGTGGTGGGCGAGTGGGAACGTTTTGCTTATGACAGCGGAGAGGCCACGATCAATGAAGATAAATTCAGAGAGAATTTGATCGTCGCGTTTCATAATGACAGTGTCACGATTTACGAAGTGCCTTAGCAGCAGCCTTGCGAAGGTTTGTCTTGATGTCGAGAGCGGTTTTCAAGTCCAACCTTCGCAAGGCTTAGCTTCCAAGCATAGACGGGTGAAAGACTATAATCACTCAACCATGGCGCAACGGACTACATTTAGTTACGAGACCGTCCTCTATCTCCTCATTCTGTTAATGGCTTTCGTGCTGCGCTTCGCGGACCTAGGCGCCGCGCCGCTTACCGAATTCGAAGCCCAAGCCGCCCTGCCTGCGCATTCCCTGGCTAATAGTGAGTCGCCCGACTTGGGAGACCAGCCCGCTTACGTCCTGCTGACCGGCCCCTTGTTCTCATTGCTAGGCAGTTCGGAATTCTTTGCGCGCCTATGGCCTGCGCTTTTCGGGTTAGCGCTGGTTGCACTGCCCTATTTCTGGCGCGATCTACTTGGACCGAAGGTCGCGCTGATCCTTTCAGCCGCCATCGCACTGGATGCCGGCCTGGTGGCGGTTTCGAGGCTGGCGTCGGGACAGATGATTGCGGTCAGCGCGGCCCTGATCGCGCTGACCGCTTGGCGAAATTCACGCCCTGGTGTGGCCGGTGTTTTTGTTTCAATTGCTTTCCTGGCTTCTCCGCTTATTTTCTTCGGACTGTTTCCTGCTTTTTTGGTTTGGCTGACCATTCGTCCACTACAAAGGTTAACTTCAGATCGAGGGCAGCCATTCTTAATTTCTATCGTGATGACCCTGGTCTTAGGCGGCACGCTATTTCTGCAGGTCCCCGGGGGCCTTGGCGGCCTGGGGGATACCCTTACTTCGTTCATGGCTGGGTTTGCCCGGCCCGGAGTCGCAGTAGCTGAAATTGGGCTGGCCATGCTGGGTTACGTACTGCCTGCGCTGGTCCTTGGGCTCATTGGGGCAGTGAATGCTTGGTCGCGCAACCAGTCCATCGGCAAATTGATTTCCTTGTTTGCCCTGTTTTCCCTCTTGTTTGTGCTTGTCACCCCAGGCCGCCAGGTCGCCGACCTACTGTGGACAATCCTGACCCTGTGGATGTTGGCAGCCATGCAGGTCGCCAGCTATCTTTCCTTGCCAGAACGCGACCTCAACGTGGCCCTGGGTGAAATGGGATTAATGATCTTGTTGGGTTTTTTCTTCGGCATCGCTCTTACCAAGTTGGGCGCCAATTACACTGACTTTACCTTGGTAGCGGCGGCCACTTTGCTTTTGGCAATATTGGCAACCATCCTAATCGCATTCGGTTGGTCTCGTCCGGCGGCCGCACAAGGATTTGTGTGGGCAGGATTGCTTTTTTCCGCGCTCTTCATGCTTTCGGCCAGCAGCCGCTTTTTGCGTGTCGAAACCACAGATGCAAATGATCTCTGGGCGCCGGGCCCGGCCGCGGGCAGCAGCCGCCTGCTATCCGCCAGCTTGCACGACCTGTCTGTGTTCGATCAAGGCGTGGGATCTGAGTTGGCGGTTGAGTTACGCAGCGACAACGCAGCACTAGCCTGGGCGCTGCGCAATTTGCGACCCGCGGAATCTGGTGCCGGTGCTCCTCCACTGATCATTACCCCGGCCAGCGATGTGCAACCCGAGGAATTTGCCGCGTACCGCGGCCAAAGCTTCGCGGTCAGGGTGCAGCGGGCATGGACGGGATGGCCGCCGAATTTCTTTGCCTGGCTGTTCTATCGCCAGGCGCCGACTCAAACCGAAGAAATCATCCTTTGGGCGCGAGGGGATTTATTCCCAGATGGGCAACCATTGAGCGAATCTGAAAGGGAACCAAGCCCATAATTCACATGTCGAAGCCCATTGCCATTGCCATTGATGGGCCGGCCGCGTCGGGAAAATCCACGCTGGCCCAGGCTCTAGCGGAGCAACTCGGTTATCTATATTTCGATACGGGCGCCATGTACCGCGCCGTGACACTGGTGGCCTTGAACCGCGGGGTGAACCTGGAGGACGAGGACACGCTGGAAAAACTGGCGCGCGAAATTGATATCGACCTCAAGCCGGCCAGCAAGAAAGATGGCAGGCTTAGTGACGTATTTATTGATGGCGTGGACTCGACCTTTGCGATTCGAAGTAAAGAGGTGGATAACAATGTTTCCGCGGTGTCCGCGTTGCCGCGCGTGCGCAAAGCGCTGACGGAGAAACAACGCGCCGTCGGCGAACGCGGCGCAGTGGTAATGGCCGGGCGCGATATTGGAACCGTCGTGCTGCCGGATGCAAAATTGAAAATCTACCTTGACGCGACGCCGGAAGAACGCGCTCGCCGCAGGCATGCGGAATTATTGGAACGCGGAATCACACCATCCTATGAGCAAATCCTGAACGGGTTACGCGAACGTGACAAGATCGATTCGGGACGAGCCGTGGCACCATTGCGCCCCGCGGAGGATGCGGTGTGTTTGAAATCCGACGGACTAAGCCGAGAGCAGGTGCTTGAAAAAGCGGTGGAGCTTGCCCGGGAGCGGCAAGACTCGAATGGGGATGGCAATGCGCCCAAGCCCTATCATGTTCCTTTTGGTGTCCGCCTTTTTCGTTCGACCTTTGCTCCGTTGTTTCGTTTGGCATTTCGGATCCTTTGCCGCGTAAAGATCGACGGCCGAGAAAATATCCCCAAGGTGGGACCTTACATTGTGGCCTACAATCACATCTCACTTTTCGAGCCGCCTTTGTTGCTAGCCTTTTGGCCAATGTTCGCCGAAGCTGTCGCCGGCGCCGATGTGTTTGATCGGCCGGGTCAAAAGATCCTGGTGCGCGGCTATGGCGCGATCCCAGTACATCGCGGAGAATATGACCGCCGGGTGATCCAGGACATGCTGAAAGTGCTGGCGGCCAACAGGCCACTGATGATTGCTCCCGAAGGCGGCCGCGGACACAAGCCCGGGCTGCGCCAGGGTTTTGCCGGGGTCGCCTATCTCATGGACCGAGCTCGAGTGCCGGTCGTGCCAGTGGGCATTGCGGGCACCAGCGATGACTTGTTGAAGCGCGCGCTGCGCGGCCAGCGGCCGGAAGTGCACATTCGCATTGGCAGACCGTTCAACCTGCCCCCCATCGAGGGCAGCGGGGAACAGCGGCGGGCCGCCCGGCAGGCGAACGCTGACTTGGTCATGCGGCACATTGCTGCCCAGCTTCCAGAAGAATATCGGGGACCTTACAAACCTATTTGAAACTCATGCCACTTTCTTTCTTTGAGTACCCCCCGTTCCAACGCCTCCTGCTCCCCAATGGAATTCTGGGTTGGCTGGTGTGGGCCTTATTGATTTTGATTGCCATTTGGCTGGTTCGACGCTTTCCCGGGCGAACTCCCGTCTGGAAGCGCAGCGATTGGGTCTGGTTCGCGGCGCTGATGATCGCCGTGCCCATATCGATAGTTGCTGTTACCGTGCGTCTTCCGGCAGAGGGAGCGCTGCCTATTCCGGCGCTGGGTTCTCCTGCGTTAGGGTCGCTGCTGACCATTCTCGCTGCCATTCCCTGGGTGCTGGGGTTGGCGCGTTTGGGGACTCTTCCCGGAGTACTGCTGGCTGCCTTTTCTGGATTGCTGCTCGGTCTTTGGGACACGCGCAGCCCATTTACTCCCGTCGAGTTTGCCCTGGTGGCCGCGCTGTTGGGCGCTATGATCAGCCAAAACTACCGGGCTCGTATTTTTGACTGGCTACGGAGGCCCCTGGTTGCCGGGGTGGTGATTTCCCTCGTCTATCCCTTAATTTATATTGCTACCAGCTTTTTCTGGGCGTCAAGCGACCCGATAACCAGCTTTGATTTTGCTTTGTCGCGTGAGTTGTGGGTGTCGGCAGCGTTCGCCGCGCAGCTTTTGGTTGGCACAACCGGGCTGCAACTCATTGGGTCACGAATACCTCAATTTGCTCCCCAGACAAAAGCCAGCCAGCCCGCTCCCACAGAGCGCAGCCTGGAGGCGCGCTTCCTGTTCACACTGGGACCGGTGGTTCTTTTGGCTTTCCTGACGCTGGCGGCACTGGGTTGGTGGACGGCAGGCCGAGCGGCGGAAAAACTCTATTCGGAGCGAATTTCCGCCAGCGTAGACTTAGCCGCTGACAGTGTTCCATTCCTGCTGGAGACCGGCCAGAACCTGATGCTGCAGTTGGCTGAGGACACAACGTTGGCCGATGCCTCTGTTGCAGAAGCCCTGGCGATTCTGCAAAGCCATTTGCGTGCGGTGCCTTATTTTGAGCAACTCGTGTTGCTGGATAGCGGCGGCAATACCATGGTCTCCTTCCCGCTCTCTGAATCTTTTGGTGTGCAGTCGGACTCGCAAGAGATCGAGGCGGTGGGTTTAGCCCTCCAGGGATTGGCCCTGCAATATTTCACCATCCCAACAATGGACGAAAGCGGCACCATTGCGCAACTTTCTTTCATTGCACCGGTGCGCAATAGCAATAATCAGGTCAGGGCCGTTTTGCTGGGCCGCACCAGCCTCCGTTTCAATCCTTTTGCACAACCTATCGTGCAAAGCCTAGAAGACATCAATGCACTCGGCGGCCAAGGATTGTTGCTAGATGGCGAGGGTCGCATTGCCATGTCTCCGCAGACTGTGGCGCTGCTTCAACCTTATAACGGGCGTACGGGAGAGACGCCCCTTGCATACGACGACACCGGCCCGGACGGCGCTCGCCGCCAGGTGCGCTATCAACCTGTAACGGGAAGCAATTGGGCGGTGGTGGTCCAGTGGCCGGCGCGGCTTACCCAGCAGTTGGCATTGAATATTGCATTGCCCATGCTCGCAGTCTGGCTGTTGCTGGCCATCGTCGCGTATTTGCTGCTGCGTTACAGCCTGCGCGCGGTTACGGCCTCGTTGCAGGATCTCGTAGTGGATACGCGGCGTATCGCCGGTGGCGACCTCAAGGCGCCGCTGGCAGTGAAAAGCGCCGACGAGGTCGGTCGCCTGGGCGCTGCGTTCGAAAAGATGCGGCAGACTTTGCAGACCCGCATGGAAGAAATCCAGCGCCTGCTCACCGTAAGCCAGGGCGTCAGTTCGACGCTGGATATTCGCTCGCAGATCGACCCCATACTCGACGCGGCGCTGGCCAGCAATGCGTCAGCTGCCCGATTGGTGTTTCGTGGCAGGGGAGGAGGCCAGAAGCCGACAAGCTTTGGGCGCGGTGAAGAAAAGAAACTGCACAAAGACCTGGACGCGCAAATGCTGATGCTGACTGAAAAACAGGATCGTGTGCTTTTGACCAATCCAGCGCGGGCGCGATTAAAAGTAGATAAAGGCGTGGCTTTGCCCGCCGCATTGGCTACGTTTGCCCTGCGAAATCGCGAGGACCATTTGGGGGTTTTGTGGCTGGCCTTCGAACAACCGCAAACATTTGAACCGGAACATGTTCGATATCTGGAAACGTTAGCCGAGCAGGCGGCAAAGGCCGCCGCCAGCGCGCGACTCTATGTGGATGCGAGCGGGGGGCGCCGCCGGCTGGAAGCGATGCTGAAGGCGAGCACAGATCTTTTGTTGCTGACTGACGAAGACGGGCAAATTGTTTTTGCCAACTCAGCTGCCACCGAATTGTTTGCCAGCAGCGATGGGAATCTAATCGGCACCTCGCTGACCGAATTGCTTCACCAACCAGAACTGTCAGAATTGGTTCGTGCCGATACCTCAGAGGATCCCATCGAGGTGCAGATTGCAGGGCGGACCTACGAGGCAAAGTATTTAATCGTCGAGGAGAGCGACAAGGTCCTGGGACACGCGCTTATCATGCGGGATGTCAGCAATACTAAGCAAACAGAAAACGCTCGGATCGAATCGCTCGCAACGCTCAGCCACGATTTGCGCGATCCGTTGGAACTCTCCAAAGGTTATTTGAGTATGCTTGGGATGGTGGGTGACCTCAATGAGCAACAGACCAGTTATATAGAAAAGGTCGAACACAACCTGGAAAATATGCAGCGGTTGGTGGGGGACATGCTCGATTTGGAACGCCTGGGAAGCAGTCGGGGTCTGCAGCTGAAGGAGACTTTGCTGCCCCCTTTGCTTCAGGAAGCCATCCGAGAGCTTGAGCCGCGCGCCCGCCAGAAGAAAGTCGGATTCGTGCTGTCAAAACCAGACAAAGTCGCGGCTATTGAAGGAGACGCCACGCTGCTACAGCGCGCTTTTTATAATCTGCTTGACAATGCGATTCGTATCAGCCCGCGCGAAGGGCAGGTTGAGATCCAGGTCGCCTATTCTAAGAACAAAGCCTTAGTCTCGATAACGGATCACGGGGCAGGCATTGCCCCGGTCGATCTGCCCAAGATTTTCGATGGCGGCCAGGGAAACCGCAAGCGGACTGCCGGTCTGGCCATCGTAAAGTCTGTGGTGGAGCGGCATGGTGGCCACGTATGGGCGGATAGCGAGCTCGGCACGGGTAGCACTTTCTACTGCGAACTGCCCCTCAGAGACACCCAAGAAACGGCTAATCCCCGTGCTTCCTTGACACCCTAGGCACTCTTGGTATAATCCTCAAGTGAATCGAATAGGCTGCTTGCACGGTGAGCGCTCGAGAAAATACATCTCAAGCGCTCGTTTTCGTTTGTCTGCTTACTAGCACGTTTGTTCGAAAATTCTCATAGAAACTGGTTGTTTGTTGGTTCGCACTCTGAAAAACAAGCACGGTTCGCAAGGGTGAACTGCTGTATTGAGAATAGCGAAACGGCAACTCGTTCGTAGTCATCCGTTGGAGGCCTTATTATGGAATCAAAGGGACTTAGCGCCCTCCGCATCAGTTTAGCTTCGCCAGAGACCATTCGAAGTTGGTCTTACGGAGAAGTACTGAAGCCGGAGACGATTAACTACCGCCGGCTGCGCCCGGAAAAAGACGGTTTGTTCGATGAAGCCATCTTTGGCCCCACGCGTGATTGGCAGTGCTATTGCGGAAAATACAAAAACATTCGTTACAAGGGCATCGTCTGCGACAAATGCGGGGTTGAAGTCACCCGTTCCTCAGTGCGCCGTGAGCGCATGGGCCACATCTCCCTGGCCGCGCCGGTGGCGCATGTCTGGTATACGCGGCGCGTCCCCTCTTATTTGGGCTTGTTGCTCGACATCTCCCGCCGCCATTTGGACCGCGTTCTTTACTTCGCACAATATGTCGTCACCTATGTTGATGAGGACGCTCGTCAGAAAGCCCTGGCCCGCCTGGATGAAGAAATCAGCGATGCGGAAAAACAGCAAGCCACCGCTATCAACGCCCAAATCGCCGAAAGCAAGAAACTGCGAGATGGAAAACTAGCTGAATTGGACGCGCGGGCTAAAGCTATTGAAAAACGTTATGAAGATGACTTGGCCGCTAAGATCGACCCGGTAATCAAGGAAGGCCAGCGCATTGAAGCCAAGTTGCAGGACCAATTGGGCAAATCGCCGCGCGCCGCTATCCCATTAACTTCGACGAAGACCACTATTGTGAAGGCTGGAGAGGCCATCACCAACAAGCACATTGCCAAAGTCCAGCAGGCAGTTAAGGATTTTTTGGAAGAAAAAGAAAAAGCCTTCGGGGAGAAGAAACAAAAGGAACTGGAGCGTTTATCTGTAGAACGCGCCAGCGTAAAAGCCGAGGCCGAACTGGCGATGAATCAGCTGCGCATGTCGCTTGAAGAGCAAGCCGGTTCCCCGCAGGAAGAACAGCTTCGTGTGCGCGAAGAACTCGAGAACCTCAGACCCATGACCTTCATGGGCGAGAATCGTTATCGCGAATTGCGATCCAAATGGGGCCAGGTATTCCGGGCTGACATGGGCGCCGAAGCCTTCTACGATATCCTCGAGAGGCTCGATCTGGACAAACTCTCCGAAGAACTATGGCACGAGCTGCGCACCTCGCGCAGCAAGCAGCGCCGGCGCAAGGCGACGAATCGCCTGCGGGTGGTGGAATCGTTCCGGCGCTCCGGCAACCGGCCCGAGTGGATGATCCTCACTGTGTTGCCGGTGATTCCGCCCGACCTGCGCCCCATGGTTCAACTGGATGGCGGGCGTTTTGCCACATCTGATTTGAATGATCTCTACCGCCGGGTAATCAATCGCAATAATCGTCTCAAGCGCCTACTGGAACTGGGTGCGCCCGATGTGATCGTGCGCAATGAAAAGCGCATGTTGCAGGAAGCGGTGGATTCCTTAATTGATAATTCGCAGCGCGGCAAAGCACTCTCGCGCCGCGGCCGCCGCGAACTGAAATCCTTGAGCGATCTGCTCAAGGGCAAGAAGGGCCGCTTCCGCCGCAACCTGTTGGGCAAACGCGTGGACTACTCCGGCCGCTCGGTGATCGTGGTCGGCCCGCAGCTTAAGCTGTATCAATGCGGTCTGCCCAAGAGCATGGCACTGGAACTCTACAAGCCTTTCGTTATCTCTCAATTGGTATCCAAGAATTACGCCGCCAATGTGAAAGGCGCCAAGCGCATCATCGATCGCAACCGGCCCGAGGTTTATGAAGTTCTCGAAGATGTGATCAAGGATCGCCCGGTGCTGCTCAACCGCGCTCCAACATTGCACCGCCTGGGTATCCAGGCTTTTGAGCCGGTGCTGATCGAGGGATCCGCAATTCAATTACACCCCCTTGTTACCACCGCCTTCAATGCCGACTTCGACGGGGACCAAATGGCTGTGCACGTACCGCTATCCCGTAAAGCAGTTTGGGAAGCGCGCGAGCTGATGCTTTCAACACGCAACCTGCTGAAGCCCGCGGACGGTGAACCGATCATCGGCCCTTCGAAAGATATGGTGCTGGGTGTCTATTACCTGACCATGGAACCCAGGCCGCTGAAAGACGGAGACAAACCGCGCACCTTCTCCAATATGGATGAGGTTGAGATGGCGTATGCCCTGGGTGGCGTGAAGCTGCATACACCCATTCGTATCCGTGTGCAGACGTGGTTCGACGATAAGAACAACCGCATGGCTGAATTCGACACTCGTTTCGTCGATACCACAGTAGGTCGTGTATTGTTTAACTTGGTCTTGGAACCCGAAATCCAGTTTGTGAACGAGAAGATGGATAAGGGCTCCATCAAAGACCTGATCGCTCAAATGCTTGAAGTCAGCGGCGATGAGACCCGCACGACGAATGTCGCCGACCGCGTAAAAGACATCGGTTTCAAGTTTGCCACTCGCTCCGGCACCACGATTGCCATTTCCGATATCACCATTCCTACGGAAAAGGGTGAAATCGTTGCGGCTGCCATGGAGCGCGAAGAGGCCGTAGAAGAAGATTTCCGCCGCGGCTTGCTCACCGAACAAGAGCAGAACGAACGCGTCATTGAGATCTGGCAAGAGACCACCAATAAGGTGGCTGATGCGGTCAAGCAATATATGGATCCGGTTGGCAACCTGGCTACCATGGCCAACTCAGGCGCCACTAAAGGTGGCTTCAGTTCGATCTCGCAGTTGGCTGGTATGCGTGGCATGATGGCGGACCCGTCCGGGCGCATCATCCCGCTGCCCATCCGTTCGAACTTCCGCGAAGGTCTCACTACACTGGAATACTTCATCTCAACGCATGGCTCCCGTAAAGGTTTGGCCGATACGGCGTTACGTACTGCCGATGCCGGTTACCTTACCCGCCGCCTTGTTGATGTAGCCCAGGATGTGATCACCACGGTCGAAGACTGCGGTACGGATGAGGGCATCTGGATGCGCAGCGCAGACGATGTGGCCGACCAGGCATTGGGCAGCCGTATCTTCGGCCGCGTCGTGGCGAAAAACGTTGTCGATCCCAAGACCGGTGAAGTGCTCGTCGAAAAAGGCGAGCTGCTTGGCCATGAAGAGACTCGTAGTGTAGTCAAGGCCGGAGTGCAGGACGTTTACGTCTTCTCCCCGCTTACTTGTGAAGCTCAGATGGGAATCTGTGTGAAATGCTACGGGATGGATATGGGGCGTGGGCGTTCTGTGGGAATTGGCGCCGCCATCGGCATTGTGGCTGCCCAATCCATCGGTGAGCCGGGCACACAGCTCACGCTACGTACTTTCCACACCGGCGGTGTTGCGGCTGAATCCGACATCACAACCGGTCTGCCTCGCGTCGAAGAACTCTTTGAAGCCCGCCGCCAGCCCAAAGGCGAAGCGGTCGTAGCTGAACTGAACGGCACCGTCGAGGTGGCCCAATCGGAGCGCTTCAGTGACTTGCGCGTCATTCGCGTCCTGCACAGCGAAATGGTCAGCGATGAATACGAACTGCCCAAGGGTTATCGCCTATCGGTGAAGGACGGCGACAAGGTGCAGGTCGGCGGCGTATTGGCTTCGCTGAAAGGCAACGAGCTCAAAGCGGAGAACGCCGGTAAAATCCGCGTGGAAGACCGCACGGTCTTCGTCTCCTATGAGCAAAAGGAATCTGTGGAGTACGAAGTCCCCAATACGACTCGCATGCTGGTGCACAACGGCGACAAGGTCGAGGCCGGCCAGGCGTTGACCGAAGGCTCGCTGAACCCGCATGCCATTTTGCGTATCCAGGGCCGTGAAGCTTGTTACATGTATCTGCTCACTGAAGTCCAGCAGGTGTATCGCTCGCAAGGCCAGAACATCCACGACAAGCATTTCGAGGTCATCATTCGCAAGATGATGTCCAAGGTGCAGGTGACCCGTCCGGGAGACACCGGCTATTTGCCCGGCGATTACGTGAACCGACTCGACCTCCGCCGAAAGAATGAAGGGCTGCTGGCGGAAGGCAAAGAGCCCGGCAAGTTCGTCGAGGCCCTCTTGGGCATCACCAAAGCCTCGCTGAGCACCGATTCCTTCCTGTCGGCAGCTTCCTTCCAGCACACGATCAAGGTGCTGGCCGGCGCAGCTATAGCTGGCGCCGTGGATCCGCTCACCGGGTTAAAGGAAAACGTGATCCTTGGCAAGCTGATCCCGGCAGGGACCGGACACCCAGCTAACGCCCACCTGCTGCCGCCGCCCGAACCGCGCCGCGAGCAATTGGCGGAAGCGCCGCTAGGTGGGGAGAGTCTGGGCTTGTTGCCTGAACCTCCGATCGACCTGTTGCCGGAGGAGTAGTGGGCTTGCTTGGCAAGCGCGGGAGAATGCGGCTTGGCTAGCGACAGCCACTCATTCTCCAAGTGTGATTTGTATAGAGACCCGCGTAAGCGGGTCTCTTTTACTTGAAGATCACTTCGAGCGGCGGCAGTTTGCCGCCACAGTTTTGCCGGTACCAGGCCGCCTCGGCAGAGTAATTATCGCGGGCAAAAGCCTGCGCCGCATCTCCTATTTCCGCGGTTTGCTCCAAGTTGAGGACCGCAGCCGTATCCCAAAATCGCGGTAGCAGCATAAGGGGATCGTCGTAGCCGCGCTCGCCTTCCCCTTGCGGGATCCAGTTGAATTGCAAAGGGCCGCGGGAATGGATGGTGAATCCCAGTTCAAAGCCAGCTTCACGAGCGACCTGGATCCCAAATGCCGTGTAATTTCCCCCTGGCCAGATATAGGCGACAGGTGTATTCCCAAAATGCTGTTTCAGCAAAGGAATCGAACCTTCGATTTCCTCCCGCACAGTTGCTTCGGGCATGTCTTCATTCAAGTAAATGTGATTCAGCCCGTGGGACTGCACATCGAAGTATCCAGTATCGTTGATCCGTTCGATCCAGCCCCACAAGCTTTCGCCAGCTAAGCGCCCATCACGTTGATCTGTATCACCAATGATCCACGCCAGGGTGGTGGTCCAACCATGCTCTTCATTGACGGGAAGGAAATAATCCTCCGCTGTTCCGGGTCTGCGGTCATCCAAGATCAATATCATCGAGCGCTCGGGAATCTTGGCGTTCTCTTGTAGGAAGGCAAGCAGTTCCTCGCCGGTGATGGTTTCGAACCCAAGTTTCTCGGCTTGACGGATAATCGCTTCGAACTCGACAAAGTTGATGGCCGAGGCGTCACTGGGTGTGGCGTCGCCCTCCAGGATGCTGTGGAACATAACCGGTGCCACCACGGTGCCCGGCAAACTGCCTTGAGGATTCCAGCGGAGATATAAATATCGACAGGTGTCGTCAATGTAAGTCACGGGCTCAATGTTGGGTCTCAGTAAGTCGCTTTCAAATTGATCTGGGAACGGCAGATTAGGTGAAGAGCTGGCTACAGGCGGTTCGGTTGGTTGGGCAGGTACAGTGTAAGTCGCAGGCATGAAAGGAGTACTAGTCAATTGAGATTGTGTAGATTGACCTGGATTCGCGCTACAAGCGACCAAACTTACCAGTACAAGGGGCAACACAATTAGGCGCAAGTATGGATGCAAAATTTTGCTCCGCAAAAACATCGCAGCATTATACAAGTTCGCCCCCTTTTTGTTTTTAAGCCTTTTGTACCGTGAAATAGCTGTAGTGGTAGGCGATTTGATCGTCCTTAAGCCCCAACGTATCCTTGCCATCCAGTACGCGCCCGGTAGCGGATTCCGCCGTCCAGGTCAGGGTGCGCAGGTTCTCCGTTTGCGATTGCCCGGTGAGTTCGAAACGCGCATTGGGCAAAGTCTGGCGCAGTAAAGTGTTGTACCAGCCCAGGATGGATTCCGAGCCCTGCACGGTTTGCTGGGCGGTTACGTGCAACCCGGCTGTGCTGTACAGGGAGGCAACCTTGATCGGGTCGCTGGAATTCAGCGCTTCCAAGTAGCGGGTGCCAATGTCCACCGGCTGGCTGGCTTCCGCGGGCCAAGCGAATTTTTCGATAGGGTTCCACAGCGCGTGGTCATACTGGCGCGCGTAATACCACTCCCAGAAATTGGCCCCGGGCAACCCGTTGTCCTTTACCGCCTGTAGAAAAGCGCTGACCTGCTCGGGTGTAGCACGCCAGCCGTGTTCTCCGTAGGCCGCGCCGGTAGGAAAATATGGGCGCCAGACTTTCCGGGTTTGGAATTCACGGATCGATTTCAACAACTGTTGCGCAGGATTGTTTGCCCCGACCCAATAGACTTGCGGCATGTTGAGGTCGCAGTATTCCAAAAATGTATCCCAAGGAATGGGATGCATATTTGGATAACGAAAACTGCTTAACGCGATGGTTGTATTGGGCAAACCGGCGCGCAGTTCTTCCATGTATGCCCCGGCCTTCACGTCCATGCCGCGTTCCTGGAATTCGATTTCGGCGTTCACCACAAAACCAGGCAGATTGAACTGCTTGACGCGCTGAACGGCCATGCGCGCTTCCTGTACAGGATACTCGCCATAGATATATTGCCAACCCCAGGGCTGGATGCCCTTGGCGCGCAGCGCCGCTGCCACTGCAGGGACATGGTCTTCACCGCCCTGGTAGTTGTAAAACTCGCGACCATTCTGCACCTTGTAGGTGTTGTAAGTGCCGCGTCCATCGGCAATCTTGATTAGGACGTGAGAGAGGCCGGCCTGGTGGGCGGCTTCCGCGACGGCAGCCGGATTCCCGCCTTCCACCCGGTGGATCTGCCATAAGTACATGCCTTTGCCTTGCAGCATCTCAGCTCACCGTTTTCGGAGGCACGGGCGGAATGGTCTTCATTTGCCAGGAAGTGAAATAACGCAAGGTGCCGACTTTCGGGTACCAGCACAACGCAATCCAACCTTTATCCGTGCGCCCCCAAACATAGGTGCCGCGCGGTGCATATTCGTCAACAGTCATTTTTTGCAAAGGCAATGCCCTGCCGATGGCTTTGCCCACGCTCCCCGGCGCATCCTTGACCAGCAACCAAGGAACGGTGGTGGCCTTGATGGTAATTTCCGCGGGAAGTCTTGGGAAAAATTCCAGGCGTTTTAGAGGGATGTACATTGGCTTACGTCCAATGACGAAGGTGTAAACATCCATCCCGTTAGCCGGATTGATAATGTTCCCCTGGCGGGTAACGACAGTAAACTTGTGCACAAGGTCCGGCCTCGATTCGAAATTGAAGCGGGCTGGATCCGGGGGATTGCTATCCAACTCAAAAGTATCGACTTTTGCTGACCCTTTTACTATCCCCTTCACCCGTACGATATTGCCGCCAAAACTCAAGGTATCGGCAAGTTTATTTTTATTGAACCAACCAGCCGGGGGGTTCATAATGAATTTGAATGCTCCGGGTGAATTAAGACCTCTCAAGTAACTAGTCCAATAAATCCCCAGTTTTAGATCGTCCTTGTTGCTGTTAGCGCCGGCGGATAGAAATAGCGGAACGGTTTCCGGGGTGGATATTAGGCCAGCCCAGCCCGGAGTTGCCGTGCGAGACTTATATTTCATCCAGTGGTAGTCATGCAGCAGACGCGCGTATCTCATGGGTCAGTCGGATAGTTCGGTGGTCAGGTCGTCAAATGGTTGGGAACCACGGAGAAGGGAAGCAGGAGGAGAGAGGAAGGCAGAAGATGTTGTTTGTTTTATGGGTGGGGGTGGAGCAAACAACTTGACAAATCCCTCATCCCACCAGACTGGCGGCTGGCGACCCTCTCCCAAAAAAGGGAGAGAGTGGGCAGGTCTTAGACCCACCCCTACGACTTTAAAGGCTTGGAACACTGGGTTGTCCATTGATATCCGGGTTACAGGTTGTACGTTGCAAATTTTGTGCCATGCATCCCCCTTGGCAATAAAGATTCAGAACTTAGCTGGCTTGCTCGGTACCGGCTAAAGCCTCGAGTCCGGTCAGCCCGCTGAAGTCGGTGTTCCTGCCAGCCCCAAAGCCTCGCCCTCGCCCTGCATGGCTGCCAACACATGGTCGGCATGCTCCCAAAGGTCTACGCCGAATTCCTGGGCTGCCGCCTCAATTTCAGGCCTCTTGGCCCCGGCGGCGAAGGCTTTGTCTTTCCACTTGTTCTTGATGGATTTCACGGTTACGTCCGCGATGGCCTTCGACGGGCGGACAAGCGTCACCGCGGTGATCAAGCCGGTGATCTCATCGCAGGCATACAGAGCTTTCTGCATGCGGGTCGTGCGCGGGATGCCGGTATGGTCGGCGTGGCTGAGTATGGCGTCGACAACGACATCGGGCACGCCGCGCTGGCGCAGGATGGGGGCGCCGGCCTGGGGATGCTGCTCCAAGGTGGGGTGGATCTCCCAGTCGAAGTCATGCAGGAGCCCGGCCAGCCCCCAGATTTCCTCGTCCTCCCCGTATAGGCGGGCATAGTGACGCATGGTGGCCTCTACAGCCAACATGTGGCGTACGAGGTTTTCGTTCTTAACGAATTCGCGGACGATCTCGAGGGCTTCCTGGCGGGTGGTCATAGCTCAGCGCGGGATCGCAGCATTCTAACACCGGCTCGCTTTTGCGAGCCGGTATTGGAAGAAAAATCAAGTTGTTTGACAGAACTGATTTATACGTACCGCTTGCGGATTTCGGAGCTCACGTAATCGAGGGTCGCAACGGTGATGGCGATCAACCATAATGAGATGCCGACCAACTCCCATTGGTAGAGCCGCTGCCATTGGATCAAAAGGAAACCAATACCGCCACCGCCTACCAGACCTAACACGGTGGACATACGCACGTTGATATCCCAGCGATAGATGGTGAATGAAATGAAGTAAGGGACAACTTGCGGAACAACAGCATACACAATCGTCTGCAAGCGTGTTGCTCCGGTGGCATTCACAGCTTCCAGTGGACCCGGATCGATACTCTCAATGGCTTCAGAGTATTGCTTAGCTAGCGAGGCGATTGTGTGCAATGTAAGCGCGATAGTTCCCGCGAAGGGTCCGAGCCCGACCCAAATGACGAAGATGACTACGTATACGATAGCCTCAATAGCGCGCACAATGTTGAGTATGGTTCTGGTGATTGCATATATCAACGAACCAAACGGTATTCCACGCGGATTCCTATTAAGCAAACCAAAGCTGATACCCAATAGCGCAACGACCACTGCCCCAGCATAAGCGAGCAGAACTTCTGAAGCCGCAGCCCTTTCTTCGCCTACCACGATGCTAAGGGCTCCGCGACTAAATGCCTGCCCGAGGTAATATCCGGGAACAGCCAGCATGGCACCCAATATTAATGCGGAGATGATCCTGCTGGCATTAGTTCCCAAATTCTTTAGCAGTGACCCTAATAAACGCCCGCCCCATTGAAAACCTAAAGTTCCCAAGGTAATAACCAAAAGAAGCGCTATGAGGAAAATGGGTATAGGGGCCTGTTCAAGTCCGCCGAGGATTGGCGCAATCTGACCGGTCGCAAAAGCCCCGAGGAGAATTCCGATAGCCAAGCCGGCAATGCTGCCAACCAGATCCTGCAACGGAAGAACAATGGGGGCCATCAAGTTTCGGGCGGCTAAAAATGAAAGTGGAAACGCCAACAGAATCCCGAAGAATGTCGCCATCAGGCCGATCATGATGGTTTCGAGGATTCCGACAAGGGCTAGTTTCATTTCATCGCTAAGTCGCAGCGAGAAAACTTCTTCGCTTTCCTCGCGCACGACCAGGGTATGGATCTGTGCCCCGGCTGCTGTGCTTTCCGGAATCACGACCGAAGGGATGCTCAATTTAGTTGTGAATTCACCATTCTCATCGATGGTGATATCTGTTTCTCCCACTCCCCGGGGTACGAAAGGATTTCCAATGGGATTTTTCCAGAGTATGTGAACTTCCATCCCTGGCGTGAAGTTGCCGCCCGTGATGGTCAATTCCGTTCCGGGGGCAAAACCTCCACTCAGATCCCGGACGCCAATTTCCCCGCAGGTGGGAGTAGCTGAGATCCACGGTTCATCCGGATCAGGTTCGTTGGATGGCGGGCCGCTCTCCCCCTCCGGGCATGGCGCCTGGATAAGCTGAAACTCCTCGACAACTTCCTGGTCGTAGGCAAACGCCTCCTTCCAGGGCCAAAGAATTCGCGGGAATAAAATCGATATATCTTTATATTCCCGAATGGCTTTGGGCAGATCGAAATCCGTAATGTTGTAACCGAGTGCGAAGATGAGCAGGCACATGATCAATATGGCGCCTGCCATGGAAGGCAATTTGTTTTCGTCGGCTAACGCTCCCACGCGACCTGCATCGATAACCTGCCAGAACCACAAGGCGGCCAGGGCAGCCGCTGAGTACAGAGCCGTTCCCGTGTAAACCTGGGCAAGATCCTCAGGTCTCCCGGCCATACTCAATATCGGTTCTTGGGCAAGGATCAGCGCCAAAAAGAACAGAATGGCAATGCCATAGGTACCGAAAGCCTCCGCAGCGGGATCGCGGAACACAAATTTTGTGAGGAGATAGCGCAAGGAAAGGAGGAACACAAGCAGGAATCCGGTTTCCAGGACCAATTTGACATAAATAGAGAAACTCAATTCATAATTTGGGAAACGGGCTTCCTGGGCTATCGTCCAAATGCTGAGACCACCTAAAATCAGGACACTGGCTAATATCGTTAGGCCGCGCGAACGGGCGCGGGCAACGAATTGGCCCAGGCCGGGGACGATTAATGAAAGTATCGCGTGGAGGGGAGAGCCTTTTGGAGCAGCCGGTAGATGGTTTGCCACTTGTTCCTGCTTACTTATCGGGCGCCAAGCCGTTGAGCTTCTTCGCCATAGATTTCCTTAAAACGTTTATCACTTAGTTGTCCGATATCTTCTTTTCCACCCTCGAATACCAGGCGCCCTTCGCGCAGACCGATCACTCGAGTGCAATAGCGCTGGACTAGATCCAAAAAGTGCAGACTGCAAAGCACGGTGATCTTGTCTTCTTTGTTCAGGTCTTCCAAATGTCCAAGGATGGAATGCGCCAGCACGGGGTCCAGACTGGCCACCGGCTCGTCGGCCAGGATGATCTTAGGTTCCTGCATCAGGGCACGGGCGATTCCCACGCGCTGCTGCTGGCCGCCGCTCAATTCATCGGCGCGGTTATTGGCCTTGTCGGGGATGCCAACGCGTTTCAACGCGGTCACAGCCCTCTCGCGGTCTTTGCGGCTGAAGCGGTTGATCAGGCTCCAGCTGGGCGGAGTGTAACCCAGGCGCCCGGAAAGCACATTGGTCATTACCGAGGAGCGTTTGACGAGGTTGAATTGCTGGAACACCATGCCTATTTCACGGCGCACCGCGCGCAATTCGGCCTCTTCCACGTGGGTGATGTCCCGTCCCTGCCAAATGATTTTTCCTTCGGTGGGTTCCAGTAATCTGTTGATGCAGCGCAATAAAGTGGATTTCCCCGAGCCGCTAAGGCCGATGACTCCCATGAATTCCCCTTTGCGAACTTCGAAACTAACGTCCCGAAGGGCGATTGTGCCATCCGGGTAAACCATGGTGAGATGTTCTACTTTTAGCATGATCGCCGGTGGAATTGTACTTTTAGATTTACAAAGAAGGGAAGGGTGGCGCAAGGTTCGCGCCTCGCCCTTCCCTTCACTTGGGTCGATCGGAGGCTAGTTGAGCAGGTCCTCGATGCTCATGCCGGCAGCATCGAGCTGCTGGCGGAAGCCATCGTAGAAGCTATCTTCCACGCGCTCCAAACCGCTCCAGCTGTACACGGTATTGAGCACAGCCAGGCCTTCCTCAGTCTCAGTCAGGCTGAGCAGGGCTGTAATGATCTGTTCGCGGACATCGTCCGGCAGATCAGAAGCAAAGCTGATGGTATCGTTCGGGATGGGGGCGGATTCGGCAACAACGATCACCTTGTCCATCACATCCGGGAAATCCTCTTCCACGTTGGTGCGTGCATCCACGAAGGTGGAGCCGGCATCGCAGTCGCCGTTGTACACGGCGATGACCACGCCGTCGTGACCACCAGCGTCTACGATCTCAGTGAGATCGGCTTCGGGGTCAAGCCCTTCGGCGCGCATGGCGATGCTGGGGATAATCCAGCCCGAGGTGGAGGTTGGGTCAGGTCGGCAGAAAGTATGGCCGGCCAGATCGGCTACCGAGGTAATGCCGGTATCAGGGCGAGTGATGACTTGTCCTGCGTAGAAGTTGGATCCGAAGCGTACGGATACAAGGCCCACCTCGGCGCAGCCGCGCTGCTTGGCAACTACATAGTTGAACGTGTTGAGAGCGCCCATTTGAGCTTCGCCATTGCACATGGCTTCCACGGCGGCAGTGAAGTCGGTGGTCACCACCGGCTCAACAATGAGGCCGGTTTCCTCTTCGATGTGTGCGGCGATTTCTTCGGCGCCCGTGAGAACTGCATCCACGTCCTGGGAGGGAACCAACGCCCAGACGATGGGTTTGTCCGCTGATCCGACTTTGGGTGCGCAGGCAGCCACAAGCAGCCCGACCACCACAATCGCAGCCAGCATAATTAAACGGTTCTTCATAAGATCTTCTCCTTGAGATGGATTGGGGTCTTTACCGCACCTCTGGTTGATTCCAGAGTTCGCGGCTTGCCCAATAATCATAACACCAGAAGATACCCCCGCCACCTTAAAGAATTTCCATATAGGGGGTTTAATGAAACCATTACACGCATTTAGTCAAACTAAAGAATGCAGCGGTCGGCTACCAGCTGTCAGCTATAAGCTCTAAGCCATAATCTGGAGATTACAATAATCCTTGATGGACACTATGAAGAATTATTTGGGATCTCTACCGGATCTGGGTGCCCGGCCGCAGCAGGAAATCGGTCTAGCGGAATTCACCCTAGAGCGAATGGAAATCCTGATGGAGGGGCTGGGGCAAGCGGAGCGCCAGTACCCTAGTCTGCATATTGCCGGAACAAATGGCAAGGGCTCGGTGGCCGCCTTCTGTGCGGCGGTGCTGCAAGCGCAGGGGTACCGCGTGGGTTGTTTTACTTCCCCCCATCTGGCTGGGGCGCTGGCCGGGATCACCATTGATCAATTGCAGATCGAGGATGCTGATCTGGAGGAAACGTTCCAGGTGATGCAGCCGCACTTGGAGCAGCGCCAGGATTGGACACAGTTCGAGGTCGTTACCGGGCTGGCTTTCTTCCATTTCGCGCGGGCTAATGTGGACGCGGCGGTCATCGAAGTTGGCTTGGGCGGCCGCCTGGATGCCACCAACGTTCTGACGCCACTGGTTTCCGTGATCACGCCGATTGACTACGATCACACCTCTATTTTGGGAACCACGCTGGCGGAGATCGCTGCAGAAAAAGCAGGCATTATTAAAGAAGGAGTACCCGTCGTCATCTCTTCGCAGCCGGAAGAAGCAAGAACTAGCATTTTGCGTGTCGCAAAAGAAAAGCGAGCCCAGGTAATAGAGGTAGGTAGAGACTTTCGTTTTGAGCGAATCAGTTCAGACTTGGATGGGCAAGTATTCGAGGTAACCTCACCCCCAACCCCTCTCCTTGGAAAGGAGAGGGGTGCCTTGGAAAATAAGACTCGACTAACGATAGCGTTATTGGGTAAGCACCAAATCGAGAACGCTGCAACCGCCTTCGCTGCCTTAAAGATGGCAAATCAACGCGGCCTGGCAGTGAGCGAAGCCGCGATCGAACGCGGGTTTGCTGCCGCCCTCTGGCCTGGCCGTTTTGAGATAGTGCGCGATGATCCGCGGGTCATTCTCGATGCGGCTCACACCCCGGCAGCGGCGCAGGCGCTGCGCGCCGCCCTGGACGAATATTTTCCGGGACAGCCTGTGATGATGGTGCTAGGGGTATCGGCTGACAAGGATTTGAAGGGGATCGTCGAACCGTTAAGGTCGCGTATCGTTGGTGCCATCGCTACCCGATCGAGTCATCCGCGTGCGATGCCTGCGGAGGAGCTCCAAGGGAAGCTCTCGCACTTGGCCGTGCGATCCGAGACTGAGCCGGATGCAAAGCGCGCCCTGGAAAAGGTCTTGGGTATGGCCCAGGAGCAAACGGTCATTTTGGTGTGCGGTTCAGTATTCCTCGTAGAACTCATTCGTAAAGCGTTGACTGAAACCGGGGAATCCCACCCTTAGATTAAGCTGTTGTCCTCGAACCCGTTCGATGCGATAATGGGCGCATGCCAAAACGAATTGTTTCTATTCTGTGCTTAATCCTATTATCGTCCTGCAACCTGCCCGGCGCGGCAGCGACTACGCAGCCCGCGACAGTTGAGGCGTCTGCCACGCCACAGGCCGCAACAGGGGTCCTGACGGCCGCGCCCCAGCAGCCGACGGTAAGCGAAAGCGGACCAGCGCTGGAATCAATCATTATTCTGCAACCGGGTCCCAATTCTTCGATCTACTCCCCCGTGACGGTTCAAGGCCAATCGCGACCCACTTTCGAGCAGAATCTGGTGATCGCAATATACGGAGAGGATGGCAGCTTACTGGCGCAGCAGCCCACTACCTTGGATTCGCCGATGGGCGAACCTGGCAATTTCAATGTCGAGACTCCCTTCACCGTGGATCACGAGCAGCCGGGACGTGTTTCAGTCTTCGAGACCAGCGCCATGGATGGTGGCATCATTCATCTCTCCAGTGTTGAAGTGACCTTATGGCTGGGCATGAATGTGATCGCACCGCCGAACCTTGGCCTTGAATCCATCGACATCCAATCTCCACTGCCCATGGCAGAGATCAGCGGCGGGTCGATACAGGTAAACGGATATTCGGATTATTACTTCGAATCGAATCTAGGCTTGATGCTTTGTGGGGCCTTCGGCAGCGGCTCGCCCAACGATTTATGCGGCACCGAAGACAATATCCTCGCCAGCGGCAACGCCATCATTGACTCGCCTGATATGGGTCAGCCCGGTCCATTCACCGGTGAATTAACTTATTCCATCACTGAGCCAACCCCCGCGCGCATCGTAGTCTTCGCCGCGTCACCGCGCGATGGCGGCTGGCTGCATGTAAGCAGCATCCCTATTCTGCTTTCGCCTTAGATTGAAGCTTGCGAAGGTGGACTAATTTCAAAACTATCCCTCAAGACCAACCTTCGCAAGGTTGTTAGCAAATGGAGTGAGGTCCCATGGCCGGCCAACCCGTAATCCTAGTTACCGGCGCGTCTTCCGGCATCGGTGAGGCCACCGCCCGCCTCTTCGGCAGCCGCGGCTACCGCGTGGTGCTGGCTGCCCGCCGCCTTGACCGCCTGGAAGCTCTCCAAAAGGAGATCGAAGCCCAGGGCGGGCAGGCCCTGCCCGTGGAGACGGATGTCAGCTCAGCGGCCTCCATTCAAGCGATGGTGGATAAGACATTGGCGACATACGGCCAGATCGACATTCTCTTCAACAACGCCGGCTTCGGCCGCACCAAGTGGCTGGAAGAGATGGACCCGGAAAAGGATATTGCGTCGCAGGTGCAGGTGAACCTGACTGGCGTGATCCAGGCGACCCGCGCCGTGCTGCCGCACATGATCGCGCGCAAATCGGGGCACATTATCAACATGGGCTCACAGGCGGCTTTTGTGGCTACACCCACCTATACTGTCTACGCCGCCACGAAATTCGGCGTGCGCGGTTTCAGCGACGCGCTGCGACGCGAGGTCGGCGTGTGGGGTATCAAGGTATCTGTGATCTATCCCGGCGGTGTGGCTACTGAATTCGGGCAACACACCCAGGCCAAGCGCAAGACCGGGATCACAACTCCGAAAGCCCTGCGCCTCACGCCACAACAGGTTGCCGAGGCTGTGCTTGCCGCTGCCCGGCGACCCGTGCGGGCGCGCATAATGCCTTCAATCACGCGAGTTGCCATCTGGTTCGCCACTTCCTTTCCGGGCATCAACGATTGGTTACAAGAGAAATACTTCACGCGGCCGGAGCGGGGGTTGTGATTAACCACAGAAAAATACAGATTTGTTTTCCAGCGTTGATCTGTGGCTGATTAATTCCTAGGAAAAACTAGTGTGAAAACCAGACGAACGGTCATTTTTGTTGTTGTGTTGATTATTATCGCCGCAGCTGGTTTCTTGCTTTGGAAATACAACCTTTGCATGAATATTTCATTCAATGAGAATTTTTGCCGCGCTCATCTTTTCAACTGGTAAACAAAATACCCACAGATAAAAACCTTAAAAACAACCTTGTGAAGGTTGGATTTAAATCAATATTGACTTCAAGTTCAAACCTTTGCAAGGTTTACATGAACAAAAAGAGCCGCATTGCAGCTCTTTATTCGGTGGGAGTTTGCTCCGGCGCCTGGGCTTGCTTGGCGGCCTTCTTTTCATCCTGCTGCTGAATGACGGCGCGGATGCCGTTGCGCACCTGATTGAGCACGCGCTCCAGTTCCATTTCCAGATTGGTCAGTGATTCGATGACGTAATTATCGGCTTCGTCGCGTGTTGCTTCGGCATCGAGTTGCGCTTGCTGCAAGATTTCGTTGGCGCGGGATTCTGCGGAGGCAACAATGGCGTCGCGCTGCACCATACCCTGGCTCTTCTCTTGCGCCAGCTGCAGGGTGCGCTTGGCTTCTTCCGTCGCCTGGGCCATGGTGCGGTCGCGCTCGGCGATCAGCTTTTGCGCCTTCTTCACCTCATCGGGGATGGCGACGCGCATCTGGTCGATCAAGTCCAGCATTTTGTCCTCATCCACGATCACGTTGTTGGTAAGCGGGATGGGACGGCTCTGGTTGAAGAGCTCTTCGAGGCGGTCAACGAGTTGGAGGATATCCATAATTAAATGCCCTTACACCCTTTACAGGTGCAAGATTAGTACCCAATATAAACACCAAACAGGTTTGGTGCTTATATTGGGTTACAAACTTTATACGCAAAAAGGCCCATAGTCAACTCGAAGGGACTCCCAATATTGAACCTCAAATCTATTAATCCCTGGGCGGGCTGGCGACAAACTCGGCTTCGCCGTTCTTTTTGATCTCAGCGAAGCGTCTGGTCAGGGCTTCCATCACGAATGGAGGTACCATGGCGCTTACGTCGCCGCCCAGCGAGGCCACCTCGCGCACCGTGGTTGAAGCCAGGAACGAGTGTTCCTTGCTGGTGATCAGTGAGACCGTTTCGATATCAGGCGCCAGTTGGCGGTTGGCCAGCGCCATGCGGAACTCGTATTCGAAATCGGAAAGCACGCGCAAGCCGCGCACGACTACCTGGGCACCGATCTCTTTGCAATAGTTGACGGTCAGGCCGTGATAGGTGGTGACCTTGATGCGCGGCTCATCCTTGAAGACTTCTTTCACCAGCGCGAAGCGCGTCTCGGTGGAGAGCAATAGGCTTTTCAATGGCGTTTCGTAAACGGCCACCACGACTTCGTCGAATAATTTCACTGCCCGTTCGGCAATGTCGATATGTCCATTATGGATGGGGTCGAAAGTTGCGGGGAACAAGGCTCTGATCATTAGCTGAGGTCTCCCTTGCCGTCGCTGAGGTAGTTTTTCACTGCGGCGGCTAGTTCACGGTGTTCTGGCTGGCTCAACGCCGGGTCCACTGCCAGCAACTGTTCGGCATGGCGGCGGGCTTTGTCGATGAGGCGGGCATCGCTAAGCGAAGCCAGGCGGAAATCGAGAAAGCCGGATTGCTGGCGGCCCAGGAATTGGCCCGGGCCGCGTTGCTCCAGGTCCTTCTCCGCAAGGATAAAGCCGTCGTTCGTTTCCAGCAAGGCCTGAAGGCGCTCGTTTTCAGCGGCATCCTCGTGGTCGGGGATGAGGATGCAATAGGATTTCTCGGCACCGCGACCCACACGGCCACGGAGTTGGTGCAATTGCGCCAAGCCGAAGCGGTTGGCGCCCTCGACGAGCATCACAGTGGCGTTGGGGATATCCAGGCCGACTTCGATCACCGTAGTGGAAACCATCACCTGGGCCTTGCCATCCCGGAAGGCGGCCATGGCCTTGTCCTTTTCTTCAGCGCCCAGGCGGCCGTGCAATAGCTCGACCTTGAGATTGGGGAAGACCTCCTTCTTCAGGCGCTTTTGCTCGTCGACCGCAGCTTTGGCCTCGCTGGTCTCGCCTTCTTCAATGAGTGGATAAATGATGAATGCCTGCCGCCCGGCTTCGACTTCTCGGCGGATCAGCTTGTAGGCGCGCTCGCGTTCGCGCGGCAAGAGCAAATGAGTGGCAACCTCCTGGCGGCCGGGGGGCATCTCGTCGATGATGCTGAGGTCCAGGTCACCATAGATAGTGAGTGAAAGCGAACGCGGGATTGGCGTGGCAGTCATCACCAGCAAATGGGGATTGGTGCCCTTGGCGCGCAGCGCAGCCCGCTGCCCGACGCCGAAGCGATGTTGTTCATCGATGACGACTAGCTCCAGTTGCGAAAACAGGATCGGGTCTTCGATAAGGGTGTGGGTGCCGACGACAACTTTGATGCTGCCATCTTGTAATCCGGCGCGGATCTCTACTTTTTCAGGTTCTGGAGTTGAACCAATAATCAAACGCAGTTCATCCGGCTGTAAGCCACCTTGGCCGACCATAAGGGTTCGCAAGCTGGCAAAGTGCTGCTCGGCAAGGATGCTGGTGGGCGCCATCAAGGCAGCCTGGGCGCCCGTACGCGTCACCGCGGCCATGCAAAGCGCGGCCACCACCGTTTTGCCGGAACCCACGTCGCCTTGCAGCAATCGATTCATTGGCCGCCCGGAGTCTAGGTCCTTTAATAAATCAGCCAGTGCTCGCTTCTGCGCGCCGGTGAGTTGGTAGGGCAGTCGGGCAATTTCAGCGTCCAGCCAGTCTTGCGGCGCATCGAAGCGTTGGGCGGCCTGGCCTTGCCAGACCTGCTTCTGCTGCAGCACTGCCAAATGCAGCAGGAACAATTCATCGAAAGCCAACCGTTGGCGGGCTGCTTGAATCTCCTCTTGAGAATCAGGAAAGTGCGCCTGCAGCAACGCTTCGGAAAGCGGTTCGAGGTTCGCGGATTCAATGACTGAAGTTGGCAGCGGGTCCGGAATGCGCGGCGCCCAATGGGTGACCACCCGGTTCATCAGCCCGCGCAGCCAGCGCTGGCCGAGATCCGCCGTCAATGGATACACCGGCACGATGCGATTAGTATGCAGCTGCTCCTTGTCAAGCAAATCCCATTCGGGATTGTTCATCGTGAGGCGTCCCAGGTATTGGTCACCTTTGCCGGAGAGCACAATTTGGTTACCGATGTCCAGGTTGCGGATCATCCAGGGCTGGTTGAACCAGTTCACGCGCAGCGCGCCCGACTCGTCTTGCACGATGGCTTCGGTCATAAAGCGACGACCCTTGCCCTGACGTTTGGAAATTCGTTTGACTTCGCCGATGACGGTCACTTCCATGCCGTAGCGCAGGTCGCGGATGCGCACCTGTTGGCTGTAGTCGTCATAGCGGCGCGGGAAATGATAGAGCATGTCGCGCAGCGTGAATATGCCCAGCTTCTCCAGACGCTCAGCGTTTACCGGGCCCACGCCATTTAGAACCGTGGTAGGTGCCTCCAGCGCGGCGGACTCGCCTTCGGCATGGGGACGAAACGACACCGAGGTGCGTTTTTCCTTAATTTTGGTTTGTTTTTTAGCTTCACCCTTGTCGGGAATCCCCCCCTCTCCAGCTTTGTTGGAGAGGGGGCCGGGGGGTGAGGGGCTCTTGGACGCCGGCTTCCTGGCCGCCGGCTTCGTCCTGGACCGCTGCCCTTTGCTGCGTATCCCGGTCTCTCGCTCAATGCGCAACCAGATATCGATCAGGGTTTTGCCGCGTTCTCGCGGCATCAGTTTTTCGTAATTGCGCAATTTGGAGGTTATGCAATTCACCAGGTCTTCCCCCAAGCCGTCGGCGCGCGCCTCTGCGTCCCAATTTTGCAGGCTGCGCTGGAGCCCCCCGAACACGGCACGATTGTCGTAATTGCGCTGCGCTTCGAGCCGAAAGAACTTCTGAAGCTTGCTGAGCGAGGGCTTCATTGGCGTATTTTAACAGGAGGTCGCTTGTCAAGTTGGGATGTCATTTAGCGGGAGGGTGGGTCGACCCAACTTGACAAGAATCCCAACACTGACCTGCCGTTTCTTGGCAGATTAATAGCATCGTTATTCACTAGCCGTCCAAGAAATCAAGGTGTTGGACTAATTTGCTAACGCAAAAATGCCGAGGCTGCGGGGGCCGATGAGACTGGCGAAGGGGGCGTTGATGATCTGCTCGCTGATGGGGATTCCCGGGCGTTCTTCATTCAGGCGCTCGCGCAGGCCGCGGGTTTCCTGTTCGAAGCTGGGCGCCCCTTGCATGACGGCGATATGCTCCAAGTGAAAGAATTCCGAGAGGAATTCGACCAGGATATCCACCAAGTGGCGGGCGTTGCGGGCCTTTTGTGTGGGCACCAACTCTCCATTATCGAGAGTGAAGACCTGCAATATATCCAGGTATTCGCCCACTATGGCTTGCGAGGGATTCACATGGCCCGCGCGCTGCAAATAGGTCAGGCCAGGAATGCAGAGCATGCCATAAATCTTAGGGATCAGGCCGCGGGCGTAGAGGTCCAGCTCGGGCAGCGGCATGCCGCCTTCGGCGGCAGCAGCTGCTGCTTGCACGATGAGGCCCAGCCCCAGCGAAACCGTGTGGCTGTCGATCACGCGGACAGGAACTGTGCCATGTAGCACCTGAGCGGCCTCTTGCGCCCGTTCGGCGGCAGGGCTGAATTTGGAAGAGTGCAAAATAGCCAGTACGCCATCGTATTTTGCGCCGACAGAGCGGAAGAGGTCTTCGAATTCCGCCTGGCTGGGAGTCGCCAGGGCAGGCGCTTCGGCGCCCTTGAGCGACACGGGGAAATCGGCAGCCTTCAATCGCTCCACCGATGACTGACCGTCCTGCCAAGCGGCAGGCAACAGTAGGACCTGGCCGCGCCCTTTGAAGACGGGATTCGGGAACAGCGCGGTACTATCGCTGACGATGCAAATGGAGGGCATAGTCATTCGATCAGACCAAATTTTTCTTATTCGACAGCAATGATGAACGGGTAATGAGGTTGACCGCCTTCGTGAACTTCCACCTCTAGTTTTGGATAGGCTTTGCGAACCGAGTCGGCGATAGCAGAGGCTTGTTCCATGTGCAGGTCTTCGCCGAAGTATAGAGTGATGATCTCGTAATCGCCGGCATTCATTTCTTTCAGCAACTTCAGGCAAGCCTTCTCTACATCGTCAGCCGCAATGACCAGCGTGTCGTTGTGCAGGCCAATGGTCTGACCTACTTTTACTTTGACGCCATCGATTTCCACATCCCGGGTGGCGGTAGTGATCTCGCCGGTCTGCACTTGGGCCAGCGCTTCTTTCATGTCTTCGGCTACCGCGTCCAGGTCCCCAGATGGTTTAAGGCGCAGCATGGCAGCTAGTCCTTGGGGGATGCTGGTGCTGGGAATGACGACGGTTTTCTTGACCGTGAGTTCGGCCGCTGAGTTGGCGGCCATGAGGATGTTTTTGTTGTTTGGCAAGATGATGATCTTATCGGTGGGTAAATTTTCAAAAGCGGACAAGAGGTCGGCGGTGCTGGGGTTCATCGTCTGGCCGCCTTCGACGACCGCGGCAGCGCCTAATTCGGCAAAGTGGCGAGCGATCCCCGATCCTGAGGCGACACTGATCACGGCAATCTCGCCCGGTCCCACCGCGGCCAGTTTTAACGGCTGCCCGCCCGCTTTGCTCCTGATCTCATCCATCTGGGACATCAGGTTTTCCATTTTTACGTTCGTCCAGGTGCCAAGGGTCTCGATGTAATCCAGGGGCTCATTGCGTTTGTCGGCCGGAACGTGGATGTGCATGCGATACATATCCTGGCCTTCGCCGACCTGGATGGAAGTGCCTATCTTTTCCAGGTCGCTATAAAAACGGGGCAGATCTAAATCCTTATGAGGATGAAAATCCACCACGACTTCATAGTCCTGACCTTCCTCGACGGATTCGAGAGAGGATTCCAGGTTCATGGCGGTGATGTGTTGCGCGGCGGTTTCTGCGGTATGCAATTGTTGACCTTCGACCCAGCGCAGCATCCCTTCCATCAACAAACAGAGGCCCTTGCCTCCAGAATCAACCACCCCTGCCTGCCTAAGTATAGGTAACAGCTCAGGAGTGCGTTGCACGGAATCTTTTGAAGCTTGCCATACGCGCCTGAGCAGTCGAATGGGATCGGCGCCTTCGTCGGCTGCGGATTCAGCGGCTGCCGCCATGTCTTTAGCCACTGTGAGGATGGTGCCTTCCACCGGGCGCACCACACCTTTGTAGGCCGTATCACGCGCGGCGATGAAGGCTTGCGCCAGGTCGTGCGAGTTCAGTGATTCCTTGTCATCCACCGAGCGGGCGAAGCCGCGCCAGAGCTGGGAAAGGATGACGCCGGAATTACCGCGCGCGCCCATCAGGGCGCCCTGCGCCAGGGCCGCCAACATCTCGCCGGCCTTGTTCTCAGGCACCTTCCTGGTCTCATCCATGGCGGATTTCATGGTGAGCACCATGTTGGTGCCCGTGTCGCCGTCGGGAACCGGGAAGACGTTCAGCGCGTTGACCGTTTGTTTGTTGGCTTCCAGCCAGGCGTAAGCGGCTTCCGCCAAATTTTTGACAGCCTTTCCGTTCACCGGATATTGCTGCAAGACGGTGACACGTAGACGGGCAGGGGGAGAATCTGTTTTCATTAATTGGCCCGAGGAGTAGATTTTTATTCTGTAGGGCTCACCCGCAGACCCTGCACATGCACGTTGACTTCCTTAATGGGCAGGCCCAGGGCTTTCTCCACGTGGAAGCGCACTGTGCTGGCTACGCTGTCTGCAACGGCCTTGATATTGGTGCCGTACTCGATGATGACATACAAATCAATGAGGATGGCATCGCTCTCGTAATGAACTTCGATCCCATGTGTCGGATCCTTGACGATGAAATTGGTCAATCCGTCGAATACAGATTTGGAGGCCAGACCCACTACGCCATATGATTCCACGGCCGCCTGGTAAGCGATGGTGGCGATAGCGCGTGGAGCAATATGGATACTGCCATGAGGTTCCCTAAGCGGGGCATTATTTGTAGTCACTTGATGATTCCTCGAAGCCGGTGGCCGGGTCTTTAATGAGGCCGAGCGCAAAGCCTGAATGCCTGCGGCCACACCCTGCGGGTGGTGATACACGGCGCTGGCCGCCACAAAGACCCGGCCACCGGCTTCGAGGGCTGCAGGTAGAGTTTCCGCGTCTACGCCGCCGTCTATCTCGATGAGGGCCGAGGATTTTCCAGCGACAATCGCCTCGTGGAGTTCGCTGACTTTCGGCATCACCTCGTGAAGGAAGGCCTGGCCCGAATAGCCCGGGTTGACAGTCATGACCAAAACCATGTCGGCCAAATTCAATACCGGTTCGATGGCTTCAGCCGGGGTACCCGGATTGATGGCAACGCCTGCTTTGCAGCCCAGTTCGCGAATGCGCTCCAGGCTGCGGTGGATATTGGGGCTGGCTTCAATATGCACATGAATATGGTCGGCGCCGGCATCGGCAAAAGATTGCAGCATCGCGTCGGGATTCTCGACCATGAGATGCACATCCAGCGGGAGTTCGGTGATCCGGCGACAGGCTTCCACGACGACCTGACCCATGGTGATAGGCGGCACGAAATGACCATCCATCACGTCGATATGAATCCAATCGGCGCCGGCTTGCTCGGCTTCGGCAATCTGCTCGCCCAGGCGGGCGAAATCGGCGCTCAGAATCGATGGAGCGATCAATGGCTGTGAGGCCATTGCGAAATTATAACTGAGGGAGAAAGATCATCGGAGGGGGGGATTAAAAACCAGATACACCCACATCCAAAATGGGAGCAAGCCGCCAACCAGCAGCGCGGCCAGCAAGCCCAGGCCAACTGCCACCCAGTCCGTTTCTATCACTTGTTCGATGGCATTTGGTTTGCCCTGAGGGCCGGTGCGGCGAGCTTTGTCGGCCGGTTTGCTGTAGGCCTCCGCTTCGGCAACTTCCGCGGGAGCGGCGAAAGTGAGCAACACGCGGCCGAGCTGGTCGGCTGTACGGTAGCGGGCGGAAGGCTCTTTGGAGAGGACCTTGAGCATGATCTCGTTGAGGGCCGGGGGAATTTCTGGATTCAATTCGATGGGTGGTTCGACATTCTTGTAGCGATGTTCCTTGGCCAAATCGGCGGCGCTCTTCGAAGTGAACGGCAGCTGTCCCGTGAACATCTGGTACATGATGACGCCCATCGAATACACGTCCGACGCGGGGGAGGGCGCGCTGCCGGCAGCCTGCTCCGGGGCGAAATATTGCGGCGAGCCCCAGACCACTTCGGCTTCTTCATCCGGATGGATGGAAGCCAGGGCGCGGGCGATGCCGAAGTCGGTAACCTTCAGGCGCTTGTCAGGCGTGACCAGAAAATTATGCGGCTTGATGTCACAGTGGACAAGTCCGGCGCGGTGAGCGTAACCGAGTCCTTTACAGGCTTGGATGACCAACGGGATGCCTTCCTGGAGCGAATAGCGGCCCTTTTGCTTGATCAGGGTATTGAGGTCAGTGCCGGGCACGTACTCCATGACGATGAAGAGGTGATCCTCATCGAAACCGAAATCGTGCACGGTAACAATATTGCTGTGCGAGAGATTGGCTGCCGCCTTGGCTTCCTGGCGGAAACGTTCACGGAAGGCCGGGTCGCGAGAGTAATCTTCGCGCAGCACTTTGATGGCCACGTCGCGTTCCAGCATCAGGTCGCGGCCGCGATAAACGGTGGCCATGCCACCCTTCTCGAGATAGTTCTCGAGCTGGTAGCGCTTGTTAAGCAGCAATTTTTCGCCAGCTTTGGACGGGGACATTGAAGGGATTGTACCGTGAGTAGGTGGTCGGGAATGGTTATTTGTTATTGGTTATTTGAGATTGGAGACTAGAGATTGGAAATTTAAACCATTGCGAAGGCGCAAAGCGACCGAAGCAATCCCCGAGCCCGATCTAGGGGATTGCCACGCCGTGGAGGTTGCTTCGTCGGCCTTTGGCCTCCTCGCAACTGCGGAAAGCAAAGCTTTCCTTGGCTCGCAATGGTTTAATGTGCTAGGGTATGCTTAAGGACAATGAATTGGGAAGTTCTGCGACGATATTTCACGCGTGGAGTTTTGCTATCGGCGCTCGGTTTGGGCATTTTATTCACAGGCGCGGCGGCGTTTGCCTTGTTTTGGTATCTGCCGGCTGGCGCCAGCGAAGCACCGCAGGCGGCTCTTACCTGGATACCAGGTCCGTCGAATACGCCGCAGCCGCCGACCGCGACCCAGGTGCCAACGTCAACAGTCACGCCGACCTTTGCCCCTTTGGAATCCGGCGAACTAGGAGTCGGCAGCTTTGTGCAAATTGTGGGTACCGAGGGGGCGGGGCTGAATATCCGCAGTGGACCTGGGCTGAACACAGAAGTGCAGTTCCTGGGCTACGATGCAGAGGTGTTCGAGGTGCGCGATGGACCCGTGGAAGCGGATGGGCTGATTTGGTGGTATTTGGTCACTCCCGTGGACAAGGCCCGGGCTGGTTGGGCGGCGGCGAACTATCTGTCGGTGGTAGCGAATCCATAATTAGATGCGCACAAATCGAATTTTGGTTGTTGACTTCACTGTCTCTCACTTTTAAGAGTTGCTGAACTGATGAGCGATTTACTCCAACACGGCAGGTCGGTGTTGTCAAAACGCGAAAATGAAGTGCTGGATTTGCTGGTACAAGGGATGTCAAATAAAAAGATTGCCTTACAGGCATGTCTCTCTGAAAAGACTGTGGAGAAGCATATTGCGAATATCTACCGGAAAATTGAAGTCCATAGCCGGACGGAAGCCGTCTTATGGGTGTTACGGCAAGAAGACACAGATAGGGTTTTCTCCCATAAAATAAGAAGTAGGGATTTTCCCCATAGAAAGGATCATGAGGTGTTGCTAACATCAGGGAAAAAAGTCATCCAGCAAAGGAGGATCCTGATGAAAAAACTGAATTGGATAATTGGTATAACTGCCGGGATCTTCGTGAGCGTTATCGCCATCGGAATGGGGATAACGCGAATACTAACTGAGACTCAATCAATAAGTGCAACAAGTAAAATGGATGATGTCCTTAACTTGATCCTAAATAGTCATTCCAAGTGGAGCACAGTCAGGGGAGAAGCAGAAATCACTTGGTACGGCCCGATCGGAAGAGACGGAACACAGACTTACATCTATCGGTTTGTTATCGATCAACCCCTTTCCGCCTATGTGGATGGAACCAACAGGGACGAACCGGGTTTCAATGACAACGAACTATGGATCAGCGACGGAACGAAAACCTATGACTTGGATAAAGAGAACAAAACTTACACTGAAAATGACTTGCCAAGGTTCGCGAGTGACTTATTGGTGATGCCTCAAGATCTATCCGATGTTCTGTCCGATGTCGTCTACAATCACCCGTTCTCTCTGATCATTCCTGCACCTGTAAAAGAATATATCTATCCGGAATGGTTCGCGCAAGGCAATCCAACAACGGCCTATACACTTATAGGAGAAGAAAACCTTTTAGGGAGAAACACTTGGATTGTGAATTTGAAATCCAAAACTGGCCAAGCCACGGCATGGATTGACCAATCCACGGGTATGATCTTGAAACACGTCCAAGAAGAAAATGGCCAAAAGTTTGCTGAAGCGACATTCGCCTCGATAGAAATAGATGTGCCAGTTGATGCCAAAGCCTTCACCATTCCCCCCGAGTATCGACCTACTAGCAGTTTTGATTATTAGGGATCAAATAAGTTGAGGAGTTTTCGTGAGCGAAATCCAGCCCACCGGCATTACTGCCAATCGTAAAGAAGCGCGGCTTTACATTGATTGGAGCGACGGGGAGCGGAGCGCATTTCCGTTCGACTTGCTACGTAATGCCTGCCCCTGCGCCCAATGCCGCGGCGGCCACGAGAACATGCGCCCGGAGCCGGATGCGAACATGTTCGTTATCCCTCTCATGAGCACGACAGCGTGTAAATTAAAGAGCGTTGAAGCGGTGGGGAACTATGCGATCAATATCGAATGGGAGGATGGGCATAAATATGGTATCTACGATTGGCATTATTTGAGGGCGCTGCATGAAGAGATAAAGGTGAGGGAAGGAAACAAGTAAACGAGTAGACAAGTAAACAAGGAAAACCCGAGATCACTTAATCGTCTATAAATGAACGGAAAGACAGTTGAAACTGTTTCCAGGCGGGTTCTTGCTCAGTGAGCAGATGGTTCTTGCTTTCCAGCGGCACAAACCGCGCTTTGGGGATCAAACTGGCCAACAGAACACCTTCATCGAATGGAACGGCTGCATCCTGGCGCGAGTGAAAAACGAGTGTGGGGCATTGGACTTGCTCGGCAAGCGAGCGCACGTCCACTCGATGCATCTCCGTTTCCAGACGCACCGCATTTTCTGGTGAAGCTGAAAGCCGCATTTGTTCCTCCAGGGCGCGAAGCTCTTCGGTGGTCGCCTCTGGGAAGAGTTGCATGGCAAAAACCTGGCGAAATGCGGGATTCGCCTGACCCCAACCAACGCGCATCAAGTTCATCAATAGCTTTTCTTCTTCCCTCTGCGTCGGGGTTAAATCCCGGATGAGCCAACCGCGCGCATAAGCTCCATGGAGGATCAGATGACTTACTCTTTTCGGGTGCCTGGCGGCGTAGGCTACGGCGACTGCCCCGCTATGCGACATAGCGAAGAGCGCGAACCGGTCGAGCTCGACCGCATCCGCAACAGCTTCCAGGTCACGCACCCAGGCCTCAAAGGAGAAATCGGTCACGTTGCGTTCTGACATGCCCGTGCCGCGTTCGTCGTAGCGAACCAAGGTTCGATTGCGAATCAGTTCTGCCAGCCAGTGACCCCAAACCGGGCTTTCCCAGTCAAAGTTCATATGTCCCATGTAGGTAGCTGCTTTGACCAATGGCGGGCCGGACCCTACTACCGCATATGCGATGCGAGTCCCATCAAAGCTGTTCGTGAAATGTAATTGTTGAGGTCTTTGTAACCTTGGGGTTAGCGATTTTTCTTTTAGGAGGCCAGTTTCTCGCGCTCGGGCGATAGCTTGAGTGCGGGTGCGAACCCCCAATTTACCGTAGATCTGTCGGTTGTACCACTTGACCGTGTTCAGACTGAGGAAGAGCCTGTCTGCGATGGCCTGATCGGATAGTCCAAGCGATAGTTGCTTGACGATCTCATTTTCTCGGGGGTTGAGTTCATCGAGTGAAGCCATCTTTCACGCATCTTACAGCATCCAGGCGAGTTTTTCCATTCTCGACTTCCATTCTTTCGAATGAGGACATTAGCACTGGTTTCCCTTATCCTGTCGGGCAAGAAAAGGAGATAAGAAATGACTACTCAAGCAGTGAAAGCACCAACAACGGTCAATGGCGTGAACGTGGATCAGCTATTGGCTACCATTGAAGCCGTAAAGAGCAATCCGGAACTTGGCAAATGCAAGTTTCGGGCGGAAACCGAGTGGATCAGCGGTGGACATTCTCGCACCAGGATCCAGGATTTCTATGCTGCCGGCCAGGAAGACGGCTCGCGCTCCAAGCCGTTTATCCTCGAGGGGGATGAACCACCGGTCCTGCTGGGCGAAAATGCAGGGCCGAACGCAGTGGAGGCGGTTCTGCATGCCCTGGCCTCCTGCCTCGCAGTAGGCTTTATCTACAACGCGGCGGCCTCCGGCATCAAAGTGGAGAGTCTGAACTTTGAGATCGAGGGAGGCCTGGACCTGCATGCCTTTCTTGGCCTTTCGGACAAATCGCGGCCCGGTTACGAAAATGTCAAACTGACGTACCGTATCAAATCCGATGCGCCGCGCGCCAAAATCGTCGAGCTGTGCAATTACGTTCAGAAGACATCGCCGGTCCTCGATATTCTGCGCAATCCGGTTCCCGTTTCGGTTTCTCTGGCTGACTAGGATTACAAGGCGAACACGCCATGCGTATTCCATTGCTTGGCGTGTTCGCAACACTTTCGCCTTGGAGGTTGTATGAAGACAAAGGACTGGTTGGCATTCGCAGGCCTCAGCTTGGCTTGGGGCTCATCGTTTTTCTGGATCAAGATCGCAGTGGCGGAGGTAGGGCCTTTCCTGCTGGTGGCACTGCGCGTGCTGTTCGGCATCCTGGGTCTGGCGGCCGTCGCCCTGTGGCGACGCCCGGAATGGCCCAAAGACCGTCGCGCCATCGGCGCGCTGCTGTTGCTCGGCATCACCAACACTGCGTTGCCCTTCGTGTTGATCTCCTGGGCAGAGATCCATATTGACTCGGCGGTAGCGGCCATCCTGAATGGTAGCGTTCCATTGTTCACCATGGTGATCGCTCACTTTGCTTTGGCCGATGACCGCATGACGCGCCAACGCGTGCTGGGATTGGCGGTGGGCTTTTTGGGCGTGATCGTGTTGACCCTGCGAGATCTTCAGGGAGACATCCGGCTGAACTTGTTGGCCCAGGGCGCCATGATGCTGGCTGTACTGTTCTATGCAGGCAGTTCGGTGTTTGCACGCCGCAATGCTCAAGGCGTCTCACCCATCGTGCATGCCTTGGTTCCGCTGCTATCTGCCGATGCCTTTATCTGGGGCGGGGCGCTGCTCAATGAGTCACCGATCAGATTGCCTGTTCAAGGAATTACCTGGATTGCCCTGCTCTGGCTGGGCCTAGTTGGCTCTTGCACTGCCTACTTGCTGTATTTCTACTTGGTGCATTCAATCGGGCCAACGCGCGCCACCATGGTGACATATATGTTCCCGGTTGTTGGTATCACTCTGGGGGTTGCCTTTCTCGGAGAGGTGCTGGATGTATCGCTCGTCTTGGGCGCGATACTTGTAGTGGGCAGCCTGCTAATTGTGAATCGCCGAGCAGCAGGGGTAAAACGGACTCAACTCAAACCCGCAGTTGCTTCTGATTAATTCGTATACAAATAGCCCTGGGTTTGCTTGATTGCAAAACGTGGTTATACGGAAGAACGCGCAATAGGGTTCCCCTTCTCAGCCCTTTCACTTCGTTCAAGGGCAGCTCAGGGCAGGCTCTCGCTAATAGGCTTCCTCTTTGGGTTTGATAGTGGTCCGCAGACTTTCCAGCAGCGATGATGTCAAAAAAAGCCCGCCAATAGGCGGGCTTTCTGTGTGTTGGGACTTTACTTGGCCTTTACGGTGATGGTCTTGGCCTTGGCCTCTTCAGCCTTGGGCATGGTGAGGTGCAGAACCCCATCCTTCACCTCGGCCACGGCCTTGTCGGCCTTCACGGCCGCCGGCAGCATCAGGCTGCGGGCATAGGAATGGTAGCGCTGTTCGCGCATATGGTAAGTCGCTTCTTTGCGCTCTTCTTCTTCCTTGCGCTCGGCCTTGATGGTCAGCATGTCGCCGATGACCTGGATGTCTACATCCTCGGCTTTTATGCCGGGCATGGCGGCTTCCACCACCACCTCATCATCGGTCTGGTACATGTCCACACGGGGCGCATACCAGCCGTTCTGGGTCAGGGGGCGGAAGAAATTGCCATCGAACATCCTATCCCAGTCTCTCCGCATGTCAGCGATTTCGCGGAAAGGATCCCATCGAATTAAATCTGCCATAGTTACCTCCAATTCAAGATTATGGTTCTCGAACGAACTAATTCGAACTTACGCCGTGCGCGTTAAAAACGCGCAAACGCTTTATATGAAAAACGTAAAAGGAGGCGGCGTATTACTTGCCCGAGGTAAATCTTTCCCCTCGACTCGGAGATTGCTTCGCCCGCTTTGCAGGCTCGCAATGACAAAAAATAGAAGATTAACTTGGTTAATCTTCTATTTTTTGTCACTTTTTAGGCTTACTGGAAGCGTTTTCTTCTTGCTGGCGCTTGAAATCTACAAAGCGGTAGCCGACGCCGCGTTCCGTTAGGATGTACTTGGGGTTGGCGGGGTCTTCCTCTAATTTTTCCCTTAGATAGTTTACATACAGGCGAACATAGTGGGGCTCGTCGCGATATTCGTAACCCCAGACTTTGGCCAGGATCTGATCGTGGGTGACAACCCAGCCGGCGTTCTGCACTAGGTGATACAGCAGCCTATATTCGGTGGGGCGCAGCTTAACCGGTTTGCCTTCGACCCAAACTTCGCGGCGATTGAAATCGATCTTCAGGCGGTCGTCCACCTGAATAGCGCCTTCCTTGCCTTGGCGGGATTTCTCGGTGCGGCGCAACACGGCGCGCACGCGGCTGACCAGCTCGCGGGGACTGAATGGCTTGGTGACATAATCGTCGGCGCCCAGCTCCAGGCCGCGCACACGATCGTCTTCTTCGGTCTTGGCGGTGAGCATGATAATGGGCACATCATGGTTTTCGCGGACCATGCGCAGGATTTCGAAACCGTCCAGGTCGGGGAGCATGACGTCGAGCAGGATGAGGTCTGGCAAGGTCTGGCGTAGCTTCTCCATGGCCTGCTTGCCGTTGAAGGCTTCAACAACCTGGAAGCCGTCCTGCTCCAGGTTGAGGTGGATGAAGCGAACGATGCGTTCTTCGTCGTCTACGACGAGAATGCGTTTGTTAGCCAGGGATGCGTCGGTCATGGTTATCACCAACCTTGCGAAGGTTGACCTTGAAATCAGCGTTTTGGCAAGTCCAACCCATTCGCTACGCTCAGGGCAGGCTCTTCGCAAGGTTTTTGTTATTCGCGAACGAAGCCGATGATCGCATCCTCCGCACCGCTGGGAAGGACTTCGACGAAGCTGATGCGACTCCAGGGCCAGATCACCGTGGTCACGTCATTTTGCAAGTAATGCAAATCCTTGCCATCCCGTTTGCGCGGATTCTGCACACGGATGTTGAGATCGCCAGGGCCAGGCAGATCTTCGATTTCACCGATTACCGGGTCCTCATTGTGGATGTGGATCAGAACGGTGTACGCCATGGTGCTTGGTTACTCTTGACCAACCAGGGCTTGAATGTTCAGCCGTCCGAGTCGCACCACATCTTTGTTGCTCAACGGATAATCCTGATGGGGTGTTAGTTTTTCGTTGTTCACGCGGGTGCCGTTGGCGGAGCCCAGGTCGGTAATCCATATGGCGTCTTCCTCGACGCGGATACGGGCATGCAGGCGAGAGACCCCGGATTGATAGGCGCCGTACGGCTCTAGGTCAATGTCGGGAAGAATGGATTGCCCTTCGCTGACGCGGCCGATTATGTATTCGCCGGGTCCATTCAGGGGAAGGATCTGCCCGCTACGAATGATATGCAGGTTGAGACGGGCAGTTGCAATAGGGGCAGGTAAAGTCCCTGAGCCTTCCAGTTTATTGGTGACAGAGCCGCCCATTGTGGCGCTATCCATGGGCATGGTACGCAGCTTGTCGGTTCCAACCAGTCTGGCACCGCAATTGGAGCAGAACAAATCGTTCTGTTCCTGCTCCAGCCCGCAATTTGGGCAATTGATCCTCACCGCTTGCCTCGTCTCCGGCTCTTGGCCTGTTCTGTTTCGTGCTTTGCCAAATGCTTCGCGATTAATGCCCTTGTTCCGTATTTTATCTGTTTTCCTGTTTTCTCACCAAGCACGCCGCTTCTTTTTATGTCATCAGCTGCCAGTAATACCGTCTGAGCTAGTCCCTTTTGACCGTTGGATAACAAGTGAGTGGCGAGCATGCGCATGCGTTTCGCCGCGCCCACCAGGTCCCCGGCTTCGATGTCCTGGCGAGCCTGCTCTTGCATACGGTACAGCGACAGTTTGCCAATAGCGTTAATAATGACTTGCGAGGGTCCATCGGTATCCAATTCAATTTCCTGTACTGGGCGGCTGAGCCTGAAGCGAGCTTTGGTTGAGGGGACGGACCGCGTGGGGATGTCCAGTCTAAGCTCCCCTTCAGCCAAGACTAGATCGCCTTGTTGTAGCTGGCTTGCATTCACTTCGAATTCAAGCAACACACTAAGGCTGGTCTCCGTCGGGATGGCGCCCAGGTAGAGGGGCGACTCGCTCGGCAAAGCACCCGGGTCGGGAGAGAGTCGGAAAGCAAAGTGCAGCCTGCTTTGAGGCCCTGCCTCAAAGTGCAGTTTCACATTGTTGGCAAAACAATGGCCGAGAGTATTGAGGCGGCCTTCAAGCAGCTTGTAAATTTCCGTGCTACGGTCTGCATAGAGGCTGCTGCCACCGCCCCGGGCAACAAGCTGGTCTATAAACACTTCGTTCCATTCTTCGCCAATGCCAACCGCGCTGATGGGCACACCCAGCTCGGAGGCCTGACCCGCCAGGAGAAGACAGGCTTCTTCATCGCCATAGGTGCGACCGTCGGTAATCAACACCAGATGGTTGATGTGGTTGGGCCGTAAATTGCGCCGGATTTCGTGCAGACCCAATTGCAGACCCTGGTAAATTTCCGTGCCTCCACGCGTTTGCAAGGTGCTGATTCGCGATTGCAGCCGGCGGTTATCGCGCCCAGATTGCGCCGGGATGACAAGATCGGCGCGATCGTTGAAAGTCACTATGGAAAGAAAGTCTTGAGGTTGGACTTGCTCGAGAAAATGGTTGGCAGCTTTCACCACTTGGCCCAGGCGGCTGCCTGCCATGGAGGTGGAGCTATCCAACACCAGGCAAACGTTGAGCGGTGGCCGGCCTTCGCGGTCCCCGGCGCCGGCAGCCATCAGGTCGAGGAGCACGTAAATTACCTGGTTGGCTTCACCCGGTGTGATTTGGTTGCGACTGTAGAGGGCATTCACCATGATGGAAGTGGGCGTGTCGATATCTGGCGGCAGACTAGAGTCGTAAGCCCGACGTTTCTCGCGATTGGAAAGCGTGTCGTAGGCCTCTTGCACCAGCTGGAAGAGTTCGTCTCTCCCCGTTTTTTTGTCGGCATCCGGGTGGAAGCGGCGGGTGGCGCTGCGATAGGCCTGGTGGATCTCGTCCAGGGTCGCCGTCCTGGAAATTCCTAAACGAGCGTAATAATTGTCCAGGTAGTTGGTGGCTCTCATCCGGGATCAGTTGACCAGGCGGACCAAAACCACAGAAATATTGTCCGGGCCTCCCGCGGCATTGGCAGCTTCTACCAAATGGTGACAGGCGAGAAAGGGACTGGAGGTGGCATTCACGATGCGCTGGATATCGTCTTCATTAACAACTCCCCAAAGCCCATCAGAACAGATCAAAAGGAAACCGGGATTAGGCAAACTGCTGTTAAAGATATCCGCCTGGGCGGTATCCCCCTGGCCGAGGGCGCGATAGAGCACCGATTTCTGGGGGTGTGTGGCCGCTTCTTCTCCGGTGAGCTGACCCATCTCCTGCAGCCGTTTCACCAACGAATGGTCTTTGGTCAGCGCTTCAATGCGTCCATCGCGCGTGATGGCATAGGCGCGGCTATCGCCCAGGTGGGCAATGACCAGTTGAGTGCCAACCACCAGGGCTGCGGTTAGCGTGCAGCCTCCTCCGGGTGCGGCTTTTCTCACAGCCTTATGGGCTTGGTCGACTGCTGACTCCATAATTTCGCGAAGAGATTCGTTGGTTGGTCGAGGTTCAGGGCCGAAAAGCGGCTTATAGAGCTTGCTGATCAAATGGTTGCCTACCGTGCGCACGGCTGTTTCGGAGGCTATCTCACCATTGCGATGCCCGCCCATCCCGTCGGCTACGATATAAATGCCCAGCGGTTGGCTATTCGAGGTGGTGTCTAGAACACCGCTAAGGCAGAGCAGCGCGTCTTCGTTGTTCTCGCGGCGCTGGCCCAAATCCAGGGCGGACGCGGCGACCAGGTGATTGAATTTGGCGCCTCGTTGGCTGCCGACAAAATCCCAAACCTGAGCTTCGTCGAGTAGCGGCGCGGTGGCCGCAGTGCCCTGTTTGTCCGCTTTGGATTTCGATTTCTTGCGGCGAAAGCGTTTCAGGAATTTTTTCATGAGGTGGCTTTCCTTAGGCCAGGAAGGCGTAAACGCGTTTGTCAGTGGAACCAATGAAGATCATGTCCTCATGGGCAACAGGAGTTCCCGTGATGGGCTTGCCTGTTTGAAAACGCCAGCGGAGACGGCCACTGGCCGCGCCCAGGCAGTAAAAACCGCCATCCACAGAACCGCAATAGATGGCGTCTCGGTGAACAATAGGAGAACCCGTCACCTGATGGTCGGTCGTGTAACGCCACATTTCTTTTGCAGAACGGGTGTCGATACAGTAAATGATGTGGTCGGCGGCGCCGGTATACAGGAAATTGTTCTGGATTGCCGGCGTGGAAATGCTGCCTTTGCCCAGGCGGAAACGCCAAACCACCCAACCGGAATTGGCATCCAGCGCGTACAGCGTGCTGTCCATCGAACCGAAATAGACAGCCCCATCGGCAAGGATTGGCGAAGAGGTGATGGCGCGCTTGGCTTTATAGCGCCAACGCGGGTCGCCGCGGAAATCTACACAGGTGAAGTCGCCTGCCTCGGAGCCGAAATAGACATATTCGTCGCTCACGAAAGGCGTCGAGCGCACAGGGGAGCCAGCTTCTGCTTTCCACGAAAGGCGGCCATTGTTCGTGCTCACCGCGTGCAGGTAACCATCGTCGGAGCCGATAAAAACGTGGCCTTCGGCAATACGGGGAGAGGAACGTACCGGACCTTCGGTGTAATAGGTCCATATTACTTTGCCGGAGATTGCGGATACGACATGGAGACGCTTATCCTCTGAGCCAAAGTAGACGTTACCTTCGAGAATCGCGGGTTTGCCCGGGATGCCGCCGTCCGTTGGATATTTCCATCTGAATTGCCCATTGGATGCATCGAGAGCGTAAAGGTTGTTGTCGTAACAACCGATGAAGAGCGTACCCTCGTGGTAATTCGGTGAGCCGCGCAGCTCATCTTCGCATTCGAAGCTCCAGAGCGGTTTGACGCCCACGCCGCGCGTGGTTGGCTGGGCGGAGGGGATGCTCAGGTGGAGCAGAGTGCCCGTTTTGCGCGCGACGTTAATGAGCGCTTCCTTCATTTCAGAGGCGCTTTCGTAACGGTCCTCTGGTTTGTACTCCAGGGCGCGCTCAACCACTGCAGAAAATTCCTTGCTCACGTTGGGATTGATTTCACTGATCAGGCGTTCGCCAAAGGAAAATGGCGCTTCGAGTTGTGGGTCACGCAAGGTAAGCAGGTGATGCAAGGTGGCGCCCAAGGCATAGATATCCACCTTGGGTGTGGCTTCGCCTCTGTATTGATCGGGAGGAGAATAGCCTTGGGTGCCCACCATGGTGTTCCTTTGGCCGGATTCGAAGACTTTGGCGATACCGAAATCTACCAAGGCGACGTGATTTTGCAAGGTGTTCATGATATTGGAAGGCTTCACATCCCGGAAGATGATGGGCTCAGGTTTGTGGGCATGCAGGTAATCCAGCACATCGCAGAGTTCCACCGCCCAGGAAAGAACTTGCTCCTCGGGGAAAAAAGACTGAGTCTCCGACAAGAGTTGTTCGAGGTTTTTGCCGTGGATGAATTCCAGCACCAGGTAGGCGCGTTCGCCGATGGCGAAATAATCGTAAATGCGGGGGATGGCAGGGTGGCGCAGGGTGGCCAGGATGTTGGCTTCGCGCTCGAAGATCTGGAAGATATTCTTGCGTACGATGGGGTCGGTCACCTGGCTGATCATTTCCTTGATGGCCACCAGGCGAATGGCCTTGAAATTCTTGTCGCGGGCGCGATACACAGCCCCCATTCCCCCCATGCCGACGATTTCCTGGATTTCGTAGCGGTCCAGCAGCAAGTCCCCCTGTTTCAGCTGGGAATATTTGAGGTCGCCTTCTTTGAAATCCAAGTTGCGTGTAGATTGGTCTTCGCTCAGTGGAGGCTCCTGCCATTAAAACAAAATGGCCTGAAAGCGATTATAGCCTCCAGGCCAGAAGGGCGCAAAGTTAGCGCCATCGAGCTTATTTGTTTTCTTCTACAATACGCACATATTCGCGGGCTTCGGTTTCCTGCGTGGAGACGCCAAGGAATTTGGCTAATTCGAGAACCAGGGTGGACTTATGTTCGGCGTCGCGGCGGCTCCAGGTGCGGGTCTTTAATTCGAGGAAGAAACCCAAGGCGGGCTCATCCATGCGGTCCAGGTTGACGTAGAACTCAGTGTCCTTGAAGCGCACCAGCCAGCGGCGCCGGTCTTTTACGATGTGAATTTCCTCACTGGGTTGGAAATATTCACGGTAGAAGCGCAGGCTTTGGTTGGCAGGCGCCAGGAAGCGGCTGCGGGAAAGCATGACGTCGCTAGGGAATTCGCGTTCGTGAGGGTCACCCACCAGGGTAAGACGGTAGCGCACATGGTCCACCTCGCCGCGTTCATTGAGGAACTCATCTTCCCGGTAGCGCAGGATGCCCTGTTGGGGTTTGAATTTGAAATAGGCGTCGTACTCGCGGTAGTGGCGATTGTAAATGATCTTGATTCCGGGCTTGGTCAGCGCCCCAAGAATGGGTTTGGGATCTTCCACCTTGACCTTGACCTGGATCTCAAAGCTTTCTTCTTGAGTGGTACCACCGATAGCAATCAGCTTGGAGAGCACCGAAGACTCGCGGGCAATGAGGAAACTATCTATTTCTTTGGCTAAATCGGCAGCGTGCGCGAGCATCTCGCTCTCATCCAATGTAAGCAATTCATGATGGCGCATTACCCATTTGCCATTTACCATCACGTCGCTGACGTCAGTGGCCTTGGTGGCATAGACGAGCTGGGCGTAGACGCTGTTCGGGTCGCGGCGGAAATGGGGCGAGTTATGCACTTGATTGATATCGACAAGGATGAGGTCGGCGCGTTTGCCGGCTTCCAGAGAACCGGTGCGTTGGCCAATGTGCAGCGCCTGGGCACCCAAGCGGGTGGCCATGAGCAATGCGGTCTGGGCGGGCAGGGAGGTGGGATCGTTGGTGTGGAACTTTGATAGGAAAGCCGCCAGGCGCACTTCCTCAAACATATCCAGGTCGTTGTTGGAGGCGGGACCATCGGTGCCGATGCCGACGTTGAGGCCAGCGTTGAGCATCTCCGCCACGGGCGCCGCGCCGGAAGCCAGCTTTAGATTCGAAGAGGGGTTATGTGCAATTCCCGCGCCGTGATGCTTCAGGGTATTGATTTCACCGGCGTCCACGTGCACGCAATGGGCTGCCAGCACCTTAGCATCGAAGAGGTTTTGCTTCTTCACGTAAGGCACCACCGGCATCCCCCAGTCGCGGCGGGCGTTTTCCACTTCGAAGGCGGTCTCAGCGATGTGGGTGTGCAGGGGCACATCGAACTCGGCGGCTAAGGCTGCGGAAGCGCGCAGGATCTCCTCGGTGCAGCTGTACGGCGCATGCGGGGAAACAGCCGGGACGATGAGCGGGTGGTTCAGCCATTGTTCGATAAACTGGCGAGTGGCAGCCAGCGAATCTTCGAAGGATTGCGCGTCCGGCGAGGGGAAGCGCATGATCGTTTGCCCACAGACGGCGCGCAGCCCTGCGGCGGCTGTGGCCTCGGCTACCGAGGACTCGAAGTAATACATATCTGCAAAGGTGGTCACGCCGGAGCGAATGAATTCCGCGCAACCGATGGACGTACCCAGGCGCACGAATTCGGGGTTTACGAATTCGCGCTCCACCGGCATGATGTAGCCCATCAGCCATACATCCAGGCGCAGGTCGTCGGCCAGACCGCGCAGCAGGGTCATGGGCACATGGGTGTGGGCGTTGACCAGGCCAGGCATCAGCACCTTGCCGCCGCAATCCACGATTTCCTTGGCGTCGAATTTCTTGCGCAGCTCTGCTTCGGGCCCTGCGGCCAGGATGGTGTCCCCTTTGATGGCAAGGGCGCCAACCTCAAATTGGTTCATGGCTTCGTCCATGGCGAGAACGAGAGCGTTTGTAAATAGAAGATCCGCTTTTTCAGCCACTCGTAGTCCTTTTAAATTTCCTTAGTGTACCTTTATTCCCTTCGAATATTCAGACCGTTGAGCTCTCTTTAAGCAATTCACGCCGGAGAACGCTGAGGGCAAGATTGACAGCCCATTCTGGCGCCTGCAAAATATGGCCGCCAAAGGATAAGGTGTAGTGATGCTCGTGGCTTAAGCCTTCGATAGAGATTTCTAATTCATGTTTTTTGGCGCCAGCACGCAATTCCACTCCCAGCACGACGTCTGCACTGACTTCTTTGGCATACTGGCGAGCGAGATCCTTCAATGGTTGCGTTTTGACCCCCACATTTAGGATCTCCCCGCCGACGAATGCATTCCCTTGCCCTGTGAGTGCTTTGATGACCAGGCCTTCCAGGCCTTTTTCGATGACAGCCAGTTTCCTTTTGCGGACGGCGGTCTCTTCCAGCACGGCTCGGGCGAGCGTTTCCTCATCCGTGCCGTAAACCCAGTCACCCAGGCGCTGGCGGGTTTGTACTTCCAATTCGGCTAACATTTCCTTGGCTCGCTCGGGACTGGCGGCTTTGGCAGTCAGGCGTACGTCCACTGTTCCAGGGTGAGCCGACAAGCCAACTGTCGGGTTGGGCAGCTTTTCGAGGTCAGCGATCTTTTCATCAATCTGGGATTCACCTACTCCGGCAATATGAAGGATGCGGGTACGGATCACAGCACCGCGCCCGAAACGCTTTTCCAAATAGGGAAAAACGCCATGTTCCAGGATGTAGGCCATCTCCCCTGGAACGCCCGGCATGGAAATCACGACAGAGTCATTGCGTTCTATCAGGAAGGCGGGCGCGGTACCCACTGCATTCTCCAGTATTTGCGCTCCCTGCGGCAGATAGGCCTGACGTTTGTTGTTTTCGGTCGGCGTGCGTCCAAAGCGGGCGAAACGCTCCTGGATTTGCTTCCATAGTTCATCTTTGAACTCAAGCTCCACGCCCAATGCTCCGGCGATCCCTTCACGGGTCACGTCGTCTACGGTGGGGCCCAGGCCTCCGGTGCAAAGCAGGATCTGGGAGCGAGTGAGCGCGTGTTGCACGGCTTCGGCGATGCGCCCCTCGTTATCGCCTACAGTGGACGTGTAAAACAGATCAATACCGGCCTCGCGCAGTTGGCGCGCCAGATATTGAGTATTCGTGTCCACGATTTCACCGAGCAAGAGTTCGGTGCCGATGGTGAGGATTTCAGCGGATGGCATGTTTGGAATAATTAAACGACATTGTATTCCACGATGAGTCGCTCTTCTTCGAACCGGGCTAAATCAAGCATGGACACGTCCACGGTGCTTGCTGAGCCATCCAGGATAATCTCGGACATGAGTTTGCCTGCCACCGGACCGTGCATGAAGCCGTGCCCGGAGAAGCCGGCTACCACGTAGAAACCCTCGACGGATGTCTTGCCGAAGATGGGATGTGCATCCGGGGTGACTTCGTAGAGCCCGGCCCAATGCGAGGCCAGCCCGGCGTGCTCGAGAAGCGGTAAACGCTGGGTGGCGGCTTCCAGATTTACTAACTCAAAATCCTGGTTAACGGTTTGATCGAGACCGGGTTGCTCGTTGGGGTTGGACATGCCGGTTAGCAGCCCGTCGCCCTCGCGGTGGAAATAAAGCGATTGGGCGAAGTCGATGACGAAGGGGAAATCGGCAGGGAGCTCGGGTAACGGAGTGGTGGTGAGCATTTGGCGGCGGATAGGTGTGATCGGGATTGCAACACTGGCCATTTGGCCTATTAAACCGGCCCAGGGCCCGGCCGCGTTGACTACCACCGGGGCAGCTATGCTGCCCCGTGTTGTTTGCACTTCGTTGATCTTCCCACTGTTAACCTTGAGGTCGATCACTTCCATGCCGGTCAAACAATGTACGCCAAGCTTGGCAGCCGCATGGATGTAACCCATTACCACGCCGTTGGGATCACAGAGGCCGTCGTCGGCGTTGAAAGTACCGGCCTGAATATCCTCCAGGCGCATCAGTGGTAAGCGCTTGCGGATTTCATCGCTGTTTAGTAATTCCGTTGGCACACCCAGCCGGTTTTGAAGGGCTACGTTATGCTTAAAAGTCTCGATGTCCTTCTCGTTGTTCAGTAAAAAGAGGTAGCCGCATTTACGGTAATCCACATTCTGGCCGAGGTCTTCGGGGAATCGTTCCAGCATGGGCAGGCTCGCCAGTGAGAGACGAACATTTACTTCGGTGGCGAATTGATAACGCACGCCACCTGCGCAGCGGCCGGTTGCCCCTTGACCAAAGAATTCTTCCTTCTCGAGCAGTAGGATGTCTTTGACGCCGCGAGCGGCTAGATGGTACGCAGTCGAAGCCCCCATCACACCGCCGCCGATCACTACGATGGACGCGGTTTTCGGAAGTGTGGTCATAAGCAATAGGCCATAATTCCCTTCTTAGAAAGGTATTGCGTATTACGTGTTGCGCATTGCCCGTGATAAATACGCAACACGTAATATGCAATATGTATGCACCTCACCATTCGACCTCTGTTCCCAACCCCAACTTGCGCGCATTCTTGACTGCCAGGCGCGCGGCCACTGCGTCCTGCACCGCCACGCCTACGGATTTGAATAGCGTGATTTGTTCGGGCGCGCTGCGCCCGGGTTGCGTGCCCAGAATAATTTCTCCGATTTCGGCAATCTGTGTTTCCTCGATGGATTTCTTTTGCAGCGGGATGGCAATGTCACCCGACTCGGCCTGGGCGGCACTGCGACTGTCTACGGTGACGCGAGCGCGAGCCACCGTTTCGTCCGGGATCTCTTGCATGCCCGGGGTATACGAGCCAACTCCATTTATGTGCGCTCCGGGTTTTAGATCGCGGTCTGCGAAGACAGGAGTGTTGCTGGTGGTGGCTGCACTGATGATGTCGGCGTTTTCCACGGCCTCGGCGGGGGTCTGCGCAGCGCGGAGGTCCTTTGGGATACGACCGCGAGCGGCCATCTCAGACAGAAAAGTCTGCACCTGTTCTGAGTTGAGGTCGTAGACCCAAGCCGTCTCAACGTCACGCACTTCGCAGGCAGCTTTAAGTTGAGTGCGTGCCTGCACACCGGCGCCGAAAATGGCCAGGGTTCTGGCGTCTTTACGTGCCAGCACATCGGTGGCCGCCCCGCAGCCGGCGCCGGTGCGGATGGCGGTCAGGCTGCCGCCTTCGAGCAGCGCCTCCACGGCGCCGGTTTCTGCGTTCAGCACTAGAACACCGGCGTGGATGAAGGGCAATCCGCGGGCCGGATTCCTATCGAAAAGGGAGACTATTTTGACGGCGAGAGCCTGTCCGGCTTCGTCATCCACGAAGGCGGGCATAAAGATGCTCAGGCCTTCGTTGGGCTTTACGGGTAGCCGCAACCGCAGCGGCACCTCGGCTTTGCCCGCGGAAAGCGCGGCGTAGGCGCGCTTCATCGCTTCAATGCATTCGGCCATGGGCAGCGCCTGGCGGATTTCGCCGGCGTTGAGGATCAGCATGACAGCATTCTAATTCTTAAACAAAACCGCGCGATACATATTCTGTATCGCACGGTTCTCAATATAGAGGTGAATTATTCAACACCCAAATAAGATTTCTGAACCATCTCATTATTAGCCAGGTTTTCGGCTGTGTCGCTTAGCACAATCTGGCCGGTTTGCAATACATAACCGCGATGGGCAATCGAAAGCGCCATCAGCGCGTTTTGTTCAACCAGCAAAATAGTCGTGCCTTCTTTGTTGATTTCCTTGATGATCTCGAATATGCCTTCAACAAGGATCGGGGCCAACCCCATCGACGGTTCATCCATGAGCATCAATTTGGGGTGTGCCATAAGCGCTCGGCCGGTGGCCAGCATCTGCTGCTCGCCACCGGAAAGCGTGCCCGCTGGCTGTTTATGGCGCTCCTTGAGACGTGGAAATAGTTTAAATACACGTTCTTTGTCTTTGTTGATTCCCGCGCTATCGTTGCGACTATAGGCGCCCATTTGGAGATTCTCGTCTACTGAAAGCTGGGAGAACACCCCTCGGCCCTCAGGTACCATGGCGATCCCTTTGAAGGCGAGTTCATGAGCATGGTAAGTTGCCAAATCTTCGCCGTTCAGCTTTATGCTTCCCTCTCGCGGTTTGAGCAATCCGCTGATGGCACGCAGGGTGGTTGTTTTGCCTGCTCCATTGGCTCCAATCAGTGTGACGATTTCGCCTTCATTGACTTCCAGCGAGATCCCTTTTAGGGCGTGGATGTTTCCGTAGTAGGTATGGATGTCTTTGACATCTAACATGGCCATGAGGTAGCTCCCTAATGAACCTTGGTAGTCTTCAAACCAGTAGCCGCCCCACGGCCCAGGTAAGCCTCAATGACCGCGGGGTTGTTTTGGATATCGCTGGCGCTGCCTTCTGCTATTTTGGATCCGTAATCCAAAACGGTGATCTGTTCACTAATGTCCATCACGACGCGCATATGGTGTTCGATCAGCAGGATGGTGATTTGCAACTGATCGCGCAGGTCACGGATAAAGCGAGTGAGTTCATTGGTTTCCTGCGGGTTCATGCCGGCGGTGGGTTCGTCGAGTAACAGCAGCTTTGGTTTGCTGGCCAAGGCTCGGGCGATCTCCAGGCGGCGCTGGGCGCCGTAGGGAAGGTTGCGGGCTAGATGATCTCCGATTCCGCGCAAACCAACAAAACGCAATAATCGTCGAGCTTCTTCGACGGCCGATTTTTCTTCTCTGTTGAAACGTGGCGTTCGTATCACGGCGTCGAGAAAGTTATTCTTGAGCAAGGAGTGTTCGCCTACTAACACATTTTCTATAGCAGTCATGTTTGCGAACAAGCGGATATTCTGATATGTGCGTGCCGCGCCCAAACGAGTCACCCGATCCGGGGATAGGCCTTGAATCTCATGGCCATTAAATATGATACGGCCCTCTTCAGGATTGTAGAAACCAGTCACACAATTGAAGAAGGTGGTTTTCCCAGCGCCGTTGGGGCCGATGACGCTGGAAATCGAATTCTCTTCTATCTCCAGGTCTAACTTATTGACGGCCAGCAAGCCGCCGAATCGTTTGGTAACGCCTTTTGCAGTAAGGATTGCGGCCATGGGAATCTCCTAAGGCTGGAGCTCGCCGGGCTCCGGCTCATGCAATTCGAGTTTACGCGTTTCTTCCGGAAGTAAACCTTCCGGTTTGTAGATCATCATGCCTACCAATACGGCTCCGAAGACCAATAGACGGAATTCTGAAAATTCGCGCAGCAGTTCAGGCAAGGCTACCAGCGCAAGAGCGCCCACTAATACACCGGGCAAACTGCCCATTCCTCCGACAATGATGAGCGCAAGAATGTTGATGGAAACCAGCAACCCGAAACTTCCCGGAATGATGCTGCTCAGTTTGGTGGCAAAGATGGCTCCTGCAAACCCCGAAAAAGCCGCGCCGGAAGCGAAGGCCAATAATTTGGACGTCACTAAATTAATGCCCATGGCCGAAGCTACATCTTCGTCTTCACGGATTGCTTTCCATGCCCTACCCACGCGTGAATCCCGCAAACGCCAGGCGATAAACGCGACAATGGCACAGATGATCAGTACGACATGAAAAAGTTCAGTTGGTCGGGTGAGGTTCTGACCTGCAACCATGATAGGAGCGATCTTCACAATGCCTTGCGCTCCTCCGATGTATGGCTTCAGGAAATCCGAAAAGGCCAAAATACGAATGATCTCCCCAAACCCAAGAGTGACGATGGCCAGGTAATCCCCGCGCATCTTGAGGACCGGGATCCCCAGGATAATCCCAGCCAGGCAGGCAACTCCGACCGCAATGGGGAGGGCTTCCCAGAAGGTCAGCCCCAAGGAGAACAAAATCAGGCCGCGCCCAGCGCCTACTGCAGTGCTGGTTGCTACGGCCATTGTATAAGCTCCGAGCGCAAAGAAGGCAACATAGCCCAAATCCAGAAGCCCCGCATAACCCACGACGATATTTAGACCCAAGCCCATGAGAATGTAAAGTCCAACCGTGTTGGCAACGTCGCTCAGGTAGATTCCGAACAGTTGAGGTAATTGCCAGAGAATAAGAAAAATTACCAGCAATAGCGTTGCATTCAGCCCACGTTGGGCGTTGACTGGAAGCGCCGCTTTTCGAGCTTGCACCTGAGAGCCGAGTCGACCGCCAAACATTTGTGATAAGGTGCTAAAGGCCGCAACGAGTGAAAAAATCACAGCGGCTCCAATCACGGATACGCCTTTTTGGTTGCGAGTACCAAGGATCCACGAAACACTTTCTTCGATGGGCTTGCCGACAATGAGGGTGCGCAATAATTCCCCGAGCAGCCCAATGACCAATACCCAGATGATGCCTGAGGTGACCGCTTTGCGCATCTTCGTAGGAGCTACGTATAGCAAACCTGCAAATAACCCAATCACGAACCCGTAAGCGAGTAACAGCCCCAAAGCAGGCACCAACTGGCCAGGAAGATCTTTTTCAAAAGTGAGGATACGGATCAGGCTTGGCGAGATATTAACGAAAATTGGGCGTAAATTAACCAGCTGGCTAAACCAAATCAGGATGCCTAATGTCGCGGTGGCAAGCAATCCGCTAACAACCGCCCCCAGGATCTGGGATAAACGAGAATGGCTGGAATTGCGACTAGCCGCGATGCTGCTGCTAACGAAAATGGCGCCGGCTAAGACCGTCTGGCCCATTGTAATAACGCCCCCAACGATGTCGCGTCCGTGGAAGGTCTCCACCATGCCGATGATGGATACTAAAACGGCCATCAATCCACCAATCAGCCCGATGCGCAAAAGGCCTTTCCAGTCGAAAGCTAGGGTCTTGTTGGAGAATGAAGAAAGTTGCCCAGTTTGTACTTTCGCAGTCATCTTTGCTTCCTCACGCTTTCTTGACCGCCACCCGCTCCCCCAAGATGCCGGTCGGTCTGAAGATCAGGACCATGACCAGCATAGTGAAGGCGATGGCGTCTTTAAGCTGATAAGCCGCCGGGATATTCAGGCCTTGCAGGAAGAGGCTGGGGCCCACGGATTCGATCAACCCCAGGAACAAACCGCCTAGCATGGCGCCAGGAATATTGCCAATACCGCCAAGCACTGCGGCGGTAAATGCTTTAATCCCTGGTATGAAGCCCATGAAGTAAGAGATATTACGGAACATCAGGGCGTAAAGCACCCCTGCAGCTCCGGCCATCGCCGCGCCCAGCACAAAGGTCCGCACGATGGTGTTATCCACATTGATACCCATGAGCGCGGCGACGTCCTTGTCCTCCGCTACTGCGCGCATGGCTTTGCCTGCTTTTGTGTTTTGTACATACAAATAGAGAACGTACATTAGAAGCGCCGAGGAAACAATGACCAGGAGTTCTATCTTTCCAATGTTGAACCCTTCAGCCAGAGTAATGCTGCCGCTCAATGCGTCAATATCCGGATACGGTTTGAATTTTGAGCCGAAAAGGCCGCGGAAAATATATTGGAGGAAGAAAGATGCCCCGATGGCTGTGATTAATGGTACGAGGCGGGGCGCCCGGCGCAGCGGCCGATACGCAATCCGTTCAAGCAGGAACGCCACGGTTACCGAAGTAAGGATGGCGGCAATAAAGATCAACAACAATCCGACAACCGGATTGGATTGCAGAAACCCTGAGCGATTAATCCCGTCGGCTACGAAGTAGCCGATATAAGCACCACTCATAAACACTTCGCTGTGCGCGAAATTTATCATCCGCAAGACGCCATATACCAGTGTGTAACCCAGTGCAATGAGTGAGTAAATGCTTCCCTGTGCCAACCCGGACACAACGATTTCAAACCACTGGGTTAAGGTGTAGCGTCCCGCCACTAACGTGGCGAAGGACCCGTAAATAATGGCGCCCAAAAGAAAAGCACCCACAATCCACATAAAGACATCTGTGGCGCTGATGCGCTCGCGCAATCGTTGCAGCATGAGCTTCTCCTCGGTTAGAGTTTAAGAATGAGCCGGGTGACAAAATACGCCCGGCTCATTCTTTATTTCTTTACCAACTCAAAAGCGAGTCTAGTTCAGTTAGCCTTTTTTGACTAGGGTGTCCAGACCGGTGTATTGGTCAACAGGTCCGCCGTGCCGTCCACGTTCTCCTGGGGTT
>JAMCZK010000016.1 GCA_023485685.1 Chloroflexota bacterium
TCCAGCTGTACAAAAAGGGTCTGGCTTACCGCAAGATGGCGGCTGTGGACTGGTGTCCCAAGGACAACACTACGCTGGCTCGCGAACAGGTGGTGGGCGAAAAGCGCGTCTGCGAACGCTGCGGCACGCCGGTGATCAAGAAGAACCTGGAGCAATGGTTCTTCCGCATCACCAATTATGCCGATGAACTATTGCGGTTCGATGGAATTGATTGGCCCGAGAAGATCCAAACTTTGCAGACCAATTGGATCGGTCGCTCTGAGGGCGCCAACGTCATTTTCAAGACTGAAAGTGGCGAGGAGTTCACCATCTTCACCACGCGGCCCGACACGCTATGGGGCGCCACCTTTATGGTGCTGGCGCCCGAGCATCCGCTCGTGGCCAAGGTCACGACAAAGGATCGCAAAGCCGAAGTGGAAGCGTACGTCGCTGAAACCACGCGACGTACCGACATCGAGCGCGAGTCCACTGAACGCGAGAAAACCGGCGTGTTCACTGGCGGCTACGCCATCAATCCCGTGAACAGCGAGCGCGTCCCCATTTGGATCGCGGACTACGTGTTGATGACCTATGGCACCGGCGCCATAATGGCGGTGCCGGCACATGACGAACGCGACTTCGAGTTTGCGCGCAAATTTGGCTTGGAAGTGCGCCCGGTCATCCAGCCGCCGGATATCGCCCCGCTGGATGGCGCCACAATGAAAGAGGCAGCGGCGCATTCCGGCGTGATGGTCAACAGCGGCCCGCTGACAGGCACCAACGCCGATGAGGCGGTGAAGAAAACCATCGCGTATTTGGAGAAGAATAAGCTGGGCGAAGGCGCAGTGGGCTATCGCCTGCGCGATTGGTTAATCTCGCGCCAGCGCTACTGGGGTGCGCCCATCCCCATGGTGTATTGCAAGACCTGTGGCGTGCAGCCGGTGCCCGAAGACCAGCTGCCTGTCCTGCTGCCCGACGACGTGGAATGGAAACCGACCGGCGAAAGCCCGCTGAAACTGCATCCCACTTGGAAGCAAACTACCTGCCCGAACTGCAACGAGCCTGCCGAGCGCGACACGGACACCATGGACACTTTCATGTGTTCATCCTGGTATTTCCTGCGCTACCTGAGCCCGCACTACGACAAGGCGCCCTTCGACCCGAAGGAGTACGACTACTGGATGCCCATCGACGTGTACACCGGAGGCGCCGAGCACGCCGTCATGCATCTACTGTACGTGCGCTTCTTCTGGAAAGCGCTGCGAGATATGGGCGTCGTGGAGGGCCACGAGCCGATGATGAAGTTGCGCAACCAGGGCCAGATCCTGAGCACCGATCACCAACGGATGAGCAAGTCGCGCGGCAACGTGGTCGATCCCGATGAACTGGTGCGTATGTACGGCGCTGATACTGTGCGCGCCTACCTGATGTTTGCCTACCGCTGGTCCGAGGGCGGACCCTGGAGCGACGAGAACATCCAGGGCGTGGTGCGCTGGATGTATCGCGTATGGGATTTATTCACTGTAAAGGATCGAAAGGCGAAAACTAAAGACGCCGGGGTGGGGCGCTCACTAAAGCGAAAAGTGCATCAGATGATTAAGCGCGTCACTACCGATATAGAAGCCTTCGAGTTCAATACGGTTGTCTCGGCTTTGATGGAACTGACCAACGTGATGCAGGAGGCCAAGGACGCCGGCGCCGCGGGCTCCCCGGAGTGGGCCGAAGCCCAGGACGTAATGCTGCGCCTGATGGCGCCGGTGACTCCGCACATCGCCGAAGAGTTGTGGCAGCGCATCGGCAAGCTCTATTCGGTGCATCTGCAGCCCTGGCCGCAGGCCGATGAGGCTGCCGCCAAAGAAGACCAGATCACCCTGGTGGTGCAGATCAACGGCAAGCTGCGCGACCGCATCCGCGTGCCGGCCGGCATCAGCGACGCCGAGGCCGAGAAACGGGCGCTGGCGTCGGATGCCGTCCGCAAACAGCTGGATGGCAGGAAGCCCAAGCAGGTGATTGTGGTGAAGGGCAAGCTGGTGAATATCGTTGTTTAGCAAGTGGCGGCGCACGAGCGCCGCCACTTGCAGTTTGGTGTGAAACGCGAAATCCCCCTGTTCTTTTGGAATTCCTGCTGCGGTTGTTCTTAGACTACTCCAATGAGGCGGAGGAGCAGCACGATCAAGGCGATCGTGGGGGAGATCAGCAGCAAGATAATCAGTAGGATGATAAATTCTGTGTTCATGCGGCATAGAACGAAGAATGGGCTATTCTTGTACGGGGGGGTTGCACCATCTTGGGGGTTGCTTCCCTTTGGTTTGCGCTCAGGGCAGGCTCCGCGGCTCGCTCGGGACAGGCCTGGTGCACAAGGGTGCCAGCTGGAGGCCGCAGGTTATGTTAGGGTACGCGATCGAGAAGCTGGATAGAATCAGCGAGACCGATATTTGGCGATGGGGAAATAGCAACCGGTTTTGTTTTCAGCTTCTTTACCGCGGCGAAACAGACCTTGTCCAACCCTTTGACAAACGCCCCTTTTTTCCCACAAATCTCGATTTCCGTTTAATAATGTGCTCATGGAATTCATTGCCATAATTCCCGCTTCCGAATTTCGCAAACCCGTTCACAGCGGGCAAGGCGACTTGTCAAGCAACTACAACACTTACAACACCTACACAACCGACACAATCAACATAGCCGACACTTTTGTCCGATTCGACGACATCTACACATCATACATGCGTCTAAGTTATTGTTTCCCTCAACCTTATCAAGACCTCAGCATCCACAATACCTACAACAATAACAACAATGACAACGATGACAACATCGACAACGTGTGGGACTTACCTTCTGCTGGCCGCAGTCTCTCTCCCGTTCGCGGGCAAGGGGTCTAGCTCGTCCTTGCGAGGAAGGCCGAATGTAATGAGGCCGACAAAGCAATCTCGAAGTTACCAGCTAGCTAAACAAATCGGCTTTGGCGTAAACAATCACGGCTTATGACAATGTTGTACACAAAGCGATCTCTAGGATTCGGGATTGCCACGTCGGGCAGCGCCGTTAAAAGCGGCGCTAAACGCCCTCCTCGCAATGACGGGAAGAATTGGACAGCGCAACTAAGGCTTGCCTTGTCGACGGGGTCGCCGCCGATTGAAATCCAATCTCTCAATCAGGTCTTTTGGATAGAAGCTCTTGGCTTCTGTTACTAATGCGACTAATGGTTTCCGAAACGGATACCTGGGATTGAACGAAAATAATTTCGTTCTTCCAATTCTCTGATCCACTAGGACGCCGCCTGCCTCCAGCCGCTCCAGTTGTCGCTGAACGCTCCGCAGATTGGCGTCGAAGAAATCGGCGTTGCCCGTCATTGCGAGCGAAGCGAAGCAATCTCCTGGCCGGTGGCGGAGATTGCCACGTCGGGCAGCGCCGTTAAAAGCGGCGCTAAACGCCCTCCTCGCAATGGCGGTTACCCAATGATGAACGGTATTGGCTCGAATAACCTGAATCCTTCAATCCGTTTAGAAATTCAATAA
>JAMCZK010000018.1 GCA_023485685.1 Chloroflexota bacterium
CATTTTTTTGGCTGGGTTTGATTGGTTCTTGTATTGCCTATTTGCTTTACTACTACTTGCTGCATTCCGTTGGCCCCACGCGCATCTCCATGGTGACTTATATGTTCCCCGTGGTTGGCGTTGCCCTTGGCGTTCTCTTGCTCAATGAACGCCTGGACTTTTCATTGATTGCTGGCGCGGTTCTCGTCCTGGCAAGCCTGCTGATCGTGAACCGCAAACCCGCTGCAGCTGGGGGGCCGCAGCCGAAACCCGCAGGCGCTCCCGCGGCGGACTAACAAGACTTCATCAAAAAAAAACAAAATTGCCATTTACCCCTTACCAATTACCAATCTCTAATCTCTTATCTCTTTTTCTTTCCTCTAATTCTGCTTCCCCTTGTTACCGTTCCCTGTCAGCCCGCGCAGAAATTCCATGGCCGCGTTGGCCACCGTTTGTCCTTCTGTGATCACACGCTCGGCCAATTCCCGCGCCCGATCTCTGCGGATCTCAGGTTCCTTCTCACTCAATTCATAGAGTTCAACCAGCACTCCGTGAGTGCTCTCGGGGTGTATGAAAGCGATCTTTTTGCCGCCGGTTCCAATTTCGGGTTCCTCGTTGATCAGATGCATCCCTTTGGCTTTGAGATGCTCCATCGTTTCTTCGATATCATAGACCTCGAAGCAAATGTGGTGCATACCCGGCCCGCGCTTATTGAGGAAACGGGCCACCCCGCTGTCTTCGGAAGTTGGCTGAACCAACTCGACCTCGCTCTCTTGTGCGGGCAGGAATGCCACCATGGATTTTTCGCTCGGCACATCCTCCATGTGCGATAGATCCAGCCCCAACGCGTCCTGCCAGAACTCCAGCGCCTTATCGATATCCGTGACAACCAAGGCAATGTGGTCGATACGTTTAACATAGCGAGCCATAGCTTTCCTGCCTAAGTGGTTACCGGAGGGTGGTACTCACCCCAAAGCATCCGCAGCCGTGCGCAGATCTCTCCCAGGGTTACGTTACTTTCCACGCACTCAATAAAAACCGGCATCAGGTTTTCGGTACCCCGAGCCGCAGTTTCTAACTGATTGAGCAGTTCGGCCGCCCGCACCTCGTCTCGTTTCGCGCGCAATCTGCTCAGACGCTCACGTTGGGCAGCCTCGAGGGCTGGATTCACCTGCAATCGTTCTAAATGTTGTTTTTCCTCAACCTTGAAAGCGTTTACGCCGACCACAACTTCTTCACCCGCTTCCAACGCTTGCTGGAACCGGTAGGCTGCGTTTTGGATTTCGCCTTGAATGTAGCCACTCTCGATGGCGGCCAAGGCGCCGCCGCGTACGTCGATTTCATTAATATATTCCCTGGCGCGGGTTTCAATCTCGTTGGTTAAATATTCGATGGCATAAGCTCCACCCAATGGGTCCACCGTATCCCCGGGCTTCGATTCGTGGGCAATGATCTGCTGGGTTCGGAGCGCCACTCGCACTGCTTGCTCTGTGGGCAGCCATAAGGCTTCATCCATGCTGTTGGTGTGCAGCGACTGAGCGCCGCCCAGCACCGCGGCCAGCGCCTGGATAGACACGCGGACTACGTTGTTCTCCGGCTGTTGCGCCGTGAGCGTTGAGCCAGCCGTCTGCGCGTGGAAGCGCAATTTCCAGGAGGCGGGCTGCTTTGCCTTGAACCGCTTGCGCATGATCCTTGCCCATAGCCGGCGGGCTGCCCGGAATTTCGCAACTTCTTCCAGGAAGTGGTTGTGGGCGTTGAAAAAAAAGGAAATTTGCGCGGCAAACTCGTCGATGTCCAGACCCGCGCCCAAGGCTTCTTCCACATAAGCAATCGCGTTGGCCAAAGTGAACGCCACCTCCTGCACTGCAGTCGAACCCGCCTCGCGGATGTGGTAACCCGACACGCTGATGGTGTTCCAGCGCGGCACTTCCTGTTGGCAATAGCTGAAAAGATCCGTGATGAGACGCATGGAGGGTTTGGGGGGGAAGATGTAGGTGCCGCGGGCGATGTATTCCTTGAGAATATCATTCTGTACTGTGCCGCGCAGTTGCCTGGGTTCCACGCCCCGGCGTTTGCCCACCGCGATGTACATGGCCAGCAGGATGGCGGCTGGCGCGTTGATCGTCATGCTGGTAGATACCTTGTCCAATGGGATCCCCTCGAAGAGTATTTGCATATCTTCCAGAGAGGAAATACTGACGCCGACTTTGCCTACCTCACCGAGCGCCATGGGATCATCGGCGTCGTACCCGATCTGGGTAGGCAGGTCGAAGGCCACCGATAACCCGGTTTGCCCCTGCTCAAGCAAGTAGCGGTAGCGTTTGTTGGATTCCTCGGCGCTCGAATAGCCCGCGTACTGACGCATAGTCCACAGGCGCCCGCGGTACATGTTTGGTTGCACGCCGCGCGTAAATGGGTATTCGCCTGGGCTGCCCAGGTCTTCGGCGTACTTAAACGCAGCCGCTCCAGGCGCAATCACGGCGGGCAGCCGAATGCCGCTGGGTGTATCAAAGCTGGTTTTGCGTTCCTCAGCCGGATTCGCCAGCGGTTGTTTCGGCTTGGCCGCAGATTTCTTTACTTGCTTCTTCTTTACTTTTGACGCCATCTTTGGGAGTATAACCGCTCAGTCTCAACCCACTGATAAAAAAGGATAAATTTCCTGCTCCCAGCACCCCGTACTTTTTTGTGGTTATTTTTGTCTTAGGGTATAGTTAACAGATGGAATGGAGAAGAAGTAGATGGCGAAAGAGAAAGACACGATTAAAGTTGAAGGGACAGTAGTCGAGGCCTTGCCTGGAACGCAGTTCCAGGTGGAGCTGGACAATGGGCACAAGGTGTTAGCCTACCTCTCGGGCAAGATGCGCCGCTTTTATATCCGCATCCTCCTGGGAGACCGTGTGACGTTGGAAATGTCTCCCTACGACATGCAACGCGGCCGCATCGTGTACCGCTACAACAAAGCCCCCAATCCCAACTTTATCCAAAACGAGTAATTCATATATTGGAAAATGAGTTTGAAAGCCCAACACAGTTGGGCTTTTTGATTCTAGCGTAATTGGATCGTTTGCCCCGCTGCTAACAAATACGGATAGGAGAGGTTATTCATTCCCGCGAGTCTGACCCAATTCAACCTGTAATATTTTGCTGGTCCGATCAGACTTTCGCTGCGCGTCGCTGTATAAAATTCTGGAATTTCGATTTCAACCTCATCCGCGCCTTCTTTAGGCAGCTGGAGTACCGCGCCAGGAACCAGCAGGTAGGGTGGGGCGAGTTGATTTACTTGAGCAAGATGCACCCAATCCACATCTAACTCGCGCGCCACCTCCAAAAGTAAATCCCCGCGCTGCACCGTATAGGTGTCGTTTTCGTTGGACGCCAGATCCTCCGCTTCGGTCTCGGTTTGTGTTCCGTTTGGGCTAGTGACAAGAATTTGCTCTGGATAAATAAAGTATGGATAACTGATGTTATTCCATGCTGCTAAGTCCGGCCAAAACAAGCCGAAGCGCGCTGCGATTTTGTTCAGCGTATCCCCGCGTTGCACGGTGTAATCGCCCTCAGCGGCAGGGCTTGGCTGGGCGTCTGTACGATCTTCGCCATTTCCTTCCCCCACAACCGCCATGTTCCCCAGTACACTCCACGAGTTCAGGAAATTCTCCAGTGAATGGGTGACGGTATACCCGGTCAACGCGTCCACCAAATGAACGCGGCTTTCATCGTAGCCAATTACGATCATGGTGTGTTCGTTGTTGGCTACAGTCACCGTCTGTCCGTCCTCGGTTTCGTACTCTTTTGCCGTTCCAGCCCAAATGCTGCCGATCACCCACACAATCACCGGGCGGCCAGCTGCCACCTCTGTTCGTACCTCGTCCCAGCTCAACCCGAGTCCAGCGTGCGCGTCCAGGCCATAGTCACGTAGAAGAGCAGCTATCGGGTCTGCATGCACGCCGTAAGACGCCGGTGGAATATTGCCCCATGGGTCATTGGGCGAACCCACAAATCCCTCATTGGGATTATCGGAGCGCGGCAGGCGGTTTAGGAATTCTGTTTCGTCGATATTCACACCCCAATAGGCTGCCCAGTCTGCAGCCGAACGCGACTCGCACGAAAGCGTGTATTGCTGCGCATGGCCGACAACGCCGGAAATATAAGCCTGGTTGGGGATGTCCTGAGCTTGGGCGCGTGTAACGGCTAACGCGGTCACCAATAAGAAGCCAGCCAACGCAATAAGGGTTCGGTTTTTCATATCTCTCTATTATATAAATGCGACCCCGTTTGGAAGTTTATAATGACCTGTATGGGGCGCTTTGCTGACGAGGTTTTCAATCTGCTGGGCATCCGGCTTTCCGACGAGCAACGGGCGGCTTTCGATCTGTACGCCCGCGAACTGGTGGAGTGGAATCGACGCTTCAACCTCACCAGTATCACCGACCCCGAACAAATTCGCATTAAACACTTTCTCGATTCCTTGAGCTGCTGGCTGGCCATGCGCGAGCAACCGCCCGGCAGTCTGGTAGACGTTGGCGCCGGGGCTGGTTTCCCAGGCATCCCACTGAAGATTCTTAAGCCCGATATCCATCTTACGTTGGTGGAAGCCACCGCAAAGAAGACTGGTTTCCTGCTCCATATCGTGCAATTTTTACGCCAGGAGGCCGTGCACGTGGCCACCAAGCGAGTCGAGGAATTCGGCCATCTGCCGGAGCACCGCGAAGCCTTCGACTGGGCCGTAGCTCGCGCCGTGGCGCCCATGCCGGTGCTCGCTGAATATCTTTTGCCGCTAGTGAAGATAGGTGGGTACGCCCTGGCGCAAAAAGGCAAAGGGGCTGCGGCTGAAGTGGAGGACTCCATGGGTGCCTTCAAGAAGCTTGGCGGCGAACTAAGTGAAGTCAAAAAAGTTGTTGTGCCTGGTCTGGACGAAGATCGCTATTTAGTAATTATGAAGAAAATTTCCTCCACACCGCAGACCTACCCTCGGCGGCCAGGCGTGCCCAGTAAGCGACCGCTGGGTTAAGGACCCCATCCCCGTCCCTTCCCCTTGAAAGGGGAAGGGGGGAAAATATCTGACGTGATCACTCATGACCAGTTATTGGCAAGTGCTCGGAGAATGCGGCGTGAACCGACGCCAGCTGAATCTCGGTTACGGCACCAGTTGCGAATGCGCCAGATTATGGGACGAAAGTTCAGGCGTCAGCATATTCTTATGGGATTTATCGTTGATTTCTACTGTTCTTCTGCAAAACTCGTCGTTGATTCGATGGTCCAATTCACAAATCGCAAGACATCAGAGACAGCGAAAGAGATAAGGTCCTCAACGCTCTTGGCTTTACAGTTTTACGCTTTACGAACGAACAGATTGAAGACGACCTTATTTATGAAGGTTCTACATCAGATTAAACAAAAGCTAGAAATGGTTTGATCCCTTCCCCTGTTTAGGGAAAGGGTGCCTGCGAAGCAGGCGGGATGGGGTCTCCCGATTTCAATCTTCCTTCCTCAATTTCCCATCTCTTCGCTCTCGCCAGGAATTCTGGCGTGAATAAGTTGAAATCCGTCGTGGTCAGCAGGACCTGCTGCTTATCACCCAATCGCCCAAGCAAGTCGGCGCGGCGCAGTTGGTCCAGTTCGGCCAATACTTCGTCCAGCAACAGTACAGGCCGGAAACCACTGCGGGCTTGCATCCAATCCAGTTCAGCCAGCTTCAGTGTCAGCAAGGTGGTGCGCACCTGGCCGCGGGACCCGTAGCTGCCTAAATCGACCCCGTTGCTCAGGAAGCGCAACTCATCCCGGTGGGGGCCTATGCTGGTGCTGCCCCGCGCAACATCTTCGCCGCGAGTGGCCTCCAATGCTTTCAGGAAGCCGCTTTCCAGCTTGCCCTCGTCGACTCTGCTGCGATCTGTAGGCTCCTGGATCAGAGTACGCTGTTTTGCCGGCGTAGGAATGGGGTCGTAGCTTGGTTGGTAATTGAGCCGCAGCACCTCTGCGCCCCGGGTCAGCTCGTGATGCAGGCGGCCGGCCAGTGCATCCAATTCCTGCACCGCCTGGAAGCGCGCATGCAGCAATTGCGCCGCGCGATGGCTGATGCGCTCATCCCAGAAATCCAATTGGTTTCTGTCGCCGCCGTTTTCACTAAGCTGCTTGAGCAGCGCATTGCGTTGACTCAGGATATTTTCGTACTCGCCTAACTGTTCGCCATATCCCGATTGCACCTGGGTCAACGCCGAGTCCAAATAACGGCGCCGGTGGCGCGGTGTGCCTTCTACGATTTGCAGCATCTGCGGCAAAAACAGCACCGCTTGGAATTGCCCGGCCACTTCGCCCGCCTTCTTTTTGGCGCCATCCAGCAACACTTCTTTGCGGCTGCGGTCTACCCCATTGCGGGTCTGTTCCCGGATGATGCGTACCTCCATCTGATGCTGCTGCATTCCGCGGTGGTAGGTCGCCTGCAGCCGGGCCACCGCAAGCGGTTTGCGGGCTTCGATGAAATTGATCAATTGCCGGTCCGTTTCCGCATGAAAGGAATCCAGTGTGGCCAGGTAATAGATCGCTTCGAGCAAACTAGTCTTGCCCTGGGCATTGCGCCCCACGATGAGTACGGCGCCCTCGGGCACTTTCACATCCAGGCGCGCGAAATTTCGAAATTGAGTAAGCGAGAGGCGCTGGAGTTGCATGGAGAAGATACTTACGCGAGCGGGGTTTCTTCCGCGTCTTCTTCTTGGATGGCCTGCACTTTTTCGGCGCGATCGATGAAAAGCACGCCGTTCAAATGATCGACTTCGTGCTGGAAAATGCGCGCCAGCCAGCCGCTGGCTTTGATCTTCACCGGCTGTCCGCGGCGATTCAGGGCTTTGACTGTCACAGAGGCGGCACGCTCTACATTCCCTATCAGTCCCGGGATCGAAAGACAGCCCTCGGTGGCTGTTTCCGTTTCAATGGATGCTCGCGTGATCTCCGGATTGACCAGGGTGAACAGTTTTTTCTTGGGCGGTGTGCCATTGCCTTCCGGGTCGAGTTCTTCGCCATATTCGACCACAATGACGCGCAACGGCCTGTTCACCTGTGGCCCGGCCAACCCGACGCCCGGCGCAGCGCGCATGGTTTCTACCATGTCGTCGAGCAGCTGCTTGATCTCCTTATCCATGGTTTCCACCGGCCGCGCCTTGCGGCGCAAAATATCGTTGGGATATTTGACGATTTCGCGAATAGACATAAAAAATCAGGGGCTATTTTATCTCTTGCCTGCCAGGCGCCTGGCCGCCGCGGCCGCGTTCCTGCTCGTAAACCCGCAGCCATTCGGTCATTCGACGGCGTTCGTCTTCTACCTGTCCCTGCTCCTGGTTCACCTTCAGCGCTTCCATGCGCGCAAAGATATCCTGCTGCACTTGGACGGGATTGGCCACACTTTCAAAATCCAAAGCCGTGTCGCCCACGTTGATGCGCACCACACCAAAATTCAGCAGCAAGCCTAACAGGCCGACCTTGTGGTTTTCCAGGCTGAGCACATTGGCGAGGGGGGCGGATTTCGTCACCTCACTCCCCAACGGTTTTTTCTCCGTGTCGATCAGGCTGTCGGGAGTCAGCACATAGATATCGTTCTGCCAATCCAGGATGCGGTAAAGCACCACGGCAACGGGCGCAACCACGGCCGCCAGCGAAACCAGCCAGCCGATTGGGCTGTTGGGCATCCCTTGGAAAATCAGCGGTAGCCCCACCAACACCCCAATGAAGAACAAGGTGGGTAAAAACAGGTTGCTCAACAAAGAGAACCAGTGCTTGTGATATGTGATGGTGTCACCTTGGATGGTGCGAGTTTTGAACAGTGAGAAGCGTTCTTCTCGGTCGATGAGCGGCAGCGCTGAGCGCGCGGCAGGCTGTACCTCCGCTTCAGGGGCATAGCCCAGAGTCTCGCGCACCGCCTGGCGGATCGATTCGTGCTTGGCATGTCGGCTTTCTTTCTTCAGGCGGGCAGCATAATCCTCGATCAGGTGCTTGGTGTTCATCGGGTCGCCCACACTGGGCATCTTTACCGTGCCCGTATAAGTGCGCACGATCACATCGCCAAATCCCAGCAGACGCCCCATTAGGGAGCTATGCACATTGACGGATTGGATGTTAGCCAGCGGCGCCTCGGTACAGCTGGAGGAGCGCAGCAGCACCTGCTCCAGCCAAACCACGCGCAAGTTGGTGACGATGTAAAAGTCGTTACGCCAATCCAGCGCCTCCCAGATCCCCAGGCCGACGGCGCCAAACAGTAGCAGACCCCCTCCGCCCACCCAATAGAATTGGCTACCCGAGGGGGCGCCGATGGCGAACAGGAAGGCCAGCAAGCCCAGAATGGCCAGCCCCATCGAGCGCGTGAGCCGGAACCAGAGATAACCGATATGTTTGCGGGCAACGTAAAACACCTTTTCCCCCTCTTCTAACCAATCGAAATCCACTTCGCCTTTGAGCTGTTTCCCCATCGAAAACTGGCGCAATCCTCCCGCCACACGCGGGTATTGGTTGAGCATCCAGTTGAAATCTGGCCGGGTCATGTAGAACAAGTGAGAATCTCGCAGGGCGCTCACGGCGGCTTTCCGCGCGCCCCCGGCGAGCAGGGCGCCGGCGCCAAATGCGTCGCCAGTCTCCAGTGTAGTTTCTCCGACCCGGCGGCCTTCACGTATTTCCTGGTTGAGCAGCAAGCCATCGGCCACGAGGTAAAAGTTTTCCGCCCGGTCACCGGCGCCATAGAGCAGTTGGTTGGCAGCCAGCAAATAATCGTGCAGCCGGCTGCCGATTTGTTCCAGTTCCGGCTCCGATAGCTCTCGGAAAAGCGCCATTTCTTTGAGCAGCGTAACGCGCTCAGCCAGCGAACTTTGCATGCGAGGATTCTAGCAGACGTGCTTGCTAGCCAGCGATTGCTTGGGTGGGGAAAAAGCTCACTACAAAGCATGCCCTGAGCGAAGAGAACGGGACGCAAACCATGCCCTGACTCTGAGCGAAGCGAAGGGGTATGGAACACAAAGAAATATTTACCTTTGTGCACTTTGTGGCTTTGTGGTCAATGGTTTTCGTTTTTTGACATTGGACATCGGACGTCCGGACGTCTAAGTGTTAGAATCCGCCTCCCATATCAATCCCAAGCGAGGCAAATCCTCATGCCCATCCATTTCGGCACAGACGGCTGGCGTGCCGTAATTTCAGATAGCTTTACCTTCACAAATCTACGCATGGTGGCTCAAGCCATCGCTGATGCAGTGCGCACCGATATGCGCAACGGCGCCAACTCGCGACGCGCCCACGGCGGACCCGATATCGTGGTTGGTTTCGATACCCGCTTCCTCTCGGACCGCTTCGCCCGCGAGGCTTCCCGTGTGCTGGCCGCCAATGGTTTCCGTGTCCACCTCACCCAATCCGATTGCCCAACGCCGGCCATCTCCTTCGCGGTCAAAGACTTGGGCGCCATCGCTGGCGTGATGATCACTGCCTCGCACAATCCGCCTCGCTACAACGGAGTCAAGCTCAAAGCCCCCTACGGCGGCTCGGCTTCGCCCGAACTCTGCCATCGCGTGGAGATCTATTTGAGCGACAACGAGACGCGGGGTAGGGGTCCTAACCTTCTCGAGTTCGAGGAAGCAGCAGCAAAACATCTGATCCAGCGCTTTTCTCCGAATCCCTCCTACGAAAAGCATCTCCACACCCTGATAGATTTCAAGGTGATCTCAAAGCACCCCCAACGGGTCATCGTGGATTCGATGTATGGGTCCGGCCGCGGGTTGATCGCTCGACTGCTTCAAGAGAGTAGTTGCGAAGTGCACGAGATTCGTGCTGAGATGAATCCAGGCTTTGGTGGCATTCATCCCGAGCCGATCCTGCCTTACCTGGACGATCTAGTGCAAGCCCTCAAGCAGTATCCCGGCTTCTTTGGCCTCGCCACCGACGGGGACGCAGACCGCATCGGCGCTATGGACGAGGCGGGTGAATTTGTTGACCCACACAAGATCATGGCTTTAACGCTGCGTTATCTGGTGGAGGCTCGCGGCCTGAAGGGCAGGGTCATTCGCACCGTTTCTACCACCCGCATGGTGGACCGCTTGGCGCAACAATACGGTTTGGAAGTGGAAGAGACTCCGGTAGGCTTCAACCACATCGCAGACCATATGCTCAACGGCGACGTATTGATCGGCGGAGAGGAATCCGGCGGCATTTCCTTCAAAGGGCATATCCCCGAAGGGGACGGCATTCTGATGGGTCTCTTGATCGTCGAGATGGTAGCCGCCTCCGGAGGCGGCCTGCGCGACCTGGTGGCCGACCTGCTAAAGAAATATGGCCCCGCACACTATGCGCGTACCGACCTGCGCCTCAAACGCCCGGTGGAGAAAAAAGAGATGAATTTCCGTTTATCCGTGTCGGCGCCTAAAAGTATCGGCGGCGAGCAGGTGCTCCAGGTGGCCAACACCGACGGCACAAAATACATCCTCGCAGATGACTCTTGGCTGCTGATTCGCCCTTCAGGCACCGAAGCAGTGTTGCGCGTTTACGCCGAAGGCCGCACGCCCCTCATGCTCAAGGCGCTGATGGCTTACGGCGAAAAGATCGCCGAGTCCGTCGCGTAAAACCACCAGCAAATGATCTTTGGGTAAGCGAAGTCAATTAGCGAATTCGTTGACCTTTTCACGAGGTTGCTTCGTCGGGCAACGCCGCTAAAGGCGGCTAAAAACGCCCTCCTCGCAATGACGAGATGTGAGCGGTTTAGGAAAAAACACCTACTATTGTCCTTGCGAGAGAGGCCGAATGCAATGAGGCCGATAGCCTGCCCTGAGCTTAGGCATGAGTGCAGCGAATGGCAAAGCGTGAGGGAAGCAATCTCGAATCTTCAATCGATCTGACGCGGCGGGATTGACGTACAATCACAAAGCAGCTAAGGAAAGAAGCATGAATTTATACGTCCGTAATAAACTCTCAGGCCGCGCCTTTGCCTTCGGCGCTGTCTTCCTGATGAGCCTGGCGCCCATCGTCGTCAAATTTGGCTTGCGCCAGGCGCTGGATCCGATTCTTTTACTGACCGTGCGCTTCTGGCTGGCGGCAGTTCTTTTGTGGCTTGTCTTTTGGATTTTCGATCGGGCCGCTTTAAAGATTGCGCGCAAAGCTGTCCTGCCATTATTTATCGCTGCGGCCGTTTTTGGGATTTCATATATTTTGTATTACCTCGCCCTGCAATATATTGATGCGTCCGTTGATCACATGTTGGTCGCCGTCAACCCGGCGGTCGTATTGTTCCTACTGTTTTTAGATGGCCGCAAGATAGGGCTTTCTTCTGTTGTGCGATTAGCGATCGTCATTGTTGGGCTTTATCTATTAATTGGCCCTACAAATACTGTGAATCCCCTGGGAATAGCCCTTGGTTTAGCGATGACTTTGTTTTATGGCGCCTTCCTGTTCTTGGTAGAGAAATGGTTGGCCGATGTTCCCTCGACCACAGTAACCATCTATGTAGATACTTTTGTTGCCCTTATTCTGGCAGTGGTTTATGTTTTCCAATACGGGAGCTGGCAGCCGGTTACGCTGAACGGTTGGGCCATCATTGTGTTCACTGGTATCTTGTCCACTGCGCTGGCCCACTTCTTCTATGTGTCATCTGTAAAAGTGATCGGCAGCGGAGAGACTGCGCTCATCAATCCATTCGAGACCGTGTTCACTGTCACCTGGGCGACCATTTTCCTTGGCGAGCGGCTATCCGGCTGGCAGTGGGCTGGCGGCGCGCTGATCCTGCTCAGCGCCTTCCTGATAGGCCGCCAGATTGCAGCGCCGAAACCACAGCCGCAGACCAACATTTAGCCAAGATTTGCTGCCTGAACCTGGTCTCGGCTGTGTGCATAAAGTTGCCCACAAGCCGCGCTGATCTCCGACCCGAACGATGGGCGCACCGTTACTTTGAGCCCCGACTCTTCGAGCCATCCCCTAAATTTTTGAATCTCCGTTTCTACAGGGCGGGCAAATTGCTGTTCCGAATGTTGAGTGGCGTTGTGCCGTACGATGTTGACATGGTAGAGGCGGGTATTGCGCCCGCGCCTCTTGAGGAGTTCTGCAAGTGTCTTTGCGTGTTCCTGGCTGTCATTCACATCGCGAAGCAACAGGTAAGCAACATACACTTTTCTCCTATTCCTGGCGATGTGCTCGTCGAGACTGGCCATCACCTCCTCTATCGGATATCGTCGGTTGAAGGGTATAAGCTGGCTGCGCTGTTCATTGAACGGGGAGTGCATCGAAAAGGTGAGGTTGACCTGGGGAAAATCTCGACATAGACGCTGGATGCCAGGAACAAGCCCTATGGTGGAGACCGTCAATCTCCGAGCGCTCAAGGCAAATAAGGCTGGATCGGTCAAGCATTGCAGCACAGGAAAAAGATTAGGGTTAGCTAATGCCTCTCCCATGCCCATGAACGACAAGCTGTTGAGCGGTTGGCCAGCTAAGCGGAAATACAGTGCTTGGTCACAAATCTCGTCAGCGGTCAGGTTTCTTCTCAATCCCATGGCGGCTGTGCCACAGAACTGGCAGCCGAACCCGCAGCCTGCCTGCGTAGATATGCAATACGAGTACCAGCCTGCCCGGTAACGCATGGCAACCGTTTCGATACACTGACCATCTGCCAGGGAAAAAAGCCATTTGTTTGCTTGTGATGACACATCTTCTTCGATTGGCGTGAGCGATAGCAATTCTTTTCCGAATGTTTCTGCTAATTGCTCGCGCAAAGCGCGAGGCAGCGTGTGCATTAGCGAGAATTGTGTTATCCCCTGGTTAAAAATTGCATCCAGGATTTGTCGGTAACGGAACGCGGGTTCAACACTTCCGCGAAAGAATTCTTTTAGTCGCAAATATCTGTTTGGCAAGGACATGATGAAACCTCGCTACGGGGCAAGTGGAGTGAATTCCTTGTTTGGATCGAATCGGAACTAAACAACTGATCGAACGGACACATCGTGAACCTCCTGGTTTGAGAAGAAAAGTTAAAACGAAAAAGCCGCGGGCTTGCCGCGGCTTAATTTCAAAAGCTAAGGGATGATCGAATCACATGCTACGCGCAGGCAGGCCTAGAAATAGGCAACAGACGATGCTGTTGCAAATGTAGGGACTACCTGTCTGTCATTCTTCCTACGACCTCGCTACCAATTAAGTGTACCTATGTTGAATGACCTGTCAAGTAGTAAATCCCTCATCTCGAACACCGGCCCATCTTCGCAGGCCAAGCGCGGTCCGCTTCTTGTGCGCACAGTGCACACGCCGCACTTCGCCATGCCGCCGCAGGGCATCGGCGCGGCCACCAGGATTTCGGCGGCCAAGGCTGCTGGCAGCCGTTTTGCAAAGATAGGTTCAAGCCGCTCCAGATTTTCAACAGAAATATCAACCGCCAAATAATCCGCCCATTTAAGTCCCTTGTGCAATTCCTTCAGGTTTTGCTGCTCGACGGCTATCGGAAGCCCGTTGGATGCTTCTTCGCTGAATAAAGTAATTTCCGCACCTTGGCGCAACCCATCGGAGACCAGAGGCAGCAGCCGGCTGGGATTCCCATCCAGAGCGACCAGCGCTATTCGGCGCGCCCGCTTAGACAGCTCGAAACCGCGACCCAGTGGGCCGCGCAATAGCAGTTCAGTTCCCGGTTGCCAGGATTCGGGCAGTTGACCCGCAACGGGCAGCGAGGTTGCTCCCTTGCTTTCTTCATTCTCACCGGCGAAAAATAACGAGGTCGGCACGACTTCCATCGGATTATCTGGCCCATGCGCTTGCAAATACTGGCCCGGCCGTGGCACAGCTTCACTGGGACAGTACAAGCGCGCGGATGCGTTCTGATACTCTTCTAACAAGACTTCGGCAATTCGCCCTTTATAATGCACCACGAGGGCATCCTATCATGCCCTGGCCAAGGAGAGCTAAGGAAGGCTATGCCTTCCGCAGTTGCGAGAGCTTGTCCCGAGTGAGCCGCTCCGCGGCGATGAGGGAAAGCAAACTCCTTGACCCAATAACACTTGCTCGCTGTAGCAAGGAGGAGAATGTGAATATCGTTGGAATTGTTAGCTTTTTAGGAATTTTGGCCTGGGTTGGGGTCTTCGCCCTGATCACCCTGGCCGTCATTCGCTCGACACGCGGCAAGCCAATGCGCAGCGCCTGGCTGGGGATCCTTGTTCTCGCAGCCATCGCTATCGTGTTGAATGTGCTCGGCGCAGGCTTGGTCTTCATCCCGCCGAACGAGCGTGGCGTGGTGGTCAGCATTGCGGCCGGAGGTGTCCGCCCCGAAGCTTTGCAGCCTGGGCTCCATTGGGTAGTGCCTTTCGCTGAAACGGTTATCCCTTACTCTATTTCGCGAGAGACTTACACTATGTCTATTGCTCCGTCTGAGGGCGCCGTAGCCGGGGACGATTCGGTAGAGGCACGCACTTCAGATGGGCAGATCGTCAAAGTGGATGCGTCTGTGATTTTTGCAGTGGATCCGAATAAAGTTGTTAATGTACATATCGAATGGCAAAACCGTTACCTTGACGGCGTCGTTCGCCCCCTTTCACGCGGCATCATCCGCGACGCGGTTGCTCAGTATCAGATCGAAGAAGTATATGGTACTCAACGCCTGGCGCTTACTAATTCCATTCATGACGAATTGGCTCGGCGCATGGAGGAAAACGGGATCATCCTGGTGGACTTCGTCTTGCGCAATATCGCTTTCTCGGAAGAATACGCAGCCTCGGTGGAGCAGAAGCAGATCGCCGAACAGCTAGCCCAGCAAGCTGCTTTTGTGGTCGAACAGCGCCGCCAGGAAGCCGAACAGGCGCGCCAGGTAGCGCAGGGCCAGGCTGATGCGGTAGTCATCAAAGCGCAAGGTGATGCCGAAGCACGCCTGATCCAGGCGCAGGCCGAGGCGCAGGCCATCGAGCTGCTGGCCGCCGCCCTGGCCCAGAACCCTGACGTGCTGACGCTGGAGTACATACAGAAGCTGGCACCCAACATCCAGGTGATGCTGGTTCCGAACGACAATCCCTTCCTGCTTCCGCTGCCCAGCACCGGCGGAACGACGCCGTAGAGAAATCAGCGAAACCATAATGGTGGATTCTCATCCATGCAAAGAGGCGACATTACCTGTCGCCTCTTTTGTCATATTGCGCCGCCGATTAGTTGTAGGGGCGCAGCATGCTGCGCCCGATCGCCGCATCCTTTGTGGCAACTTCCAACCGTCCATATGAAATCGCCATCCAGAAGATAGCCTTCAATGCCGAGCGGAAGCGCGTGCCGCGGAAAGTCATCAAGCGATTCATTGTGCTTTGATCCTAAGGGTTTTGGAAACCCTTAGGGTCTGACTCGTGTCCAGCACCTTAACAAGCCCGACCAATTACACACAAAATCAATAACCTCTGCCATTAATAGGGACTAAAAAACTCATCAGTGTTTATCTCCGCATTCATCTGCGTTTGCCATGCTCACCTTGGAAATGCTCTTCGCCGTCCTTCAAGGACTGCCCGCTGATCACCTCGACTACCCAAGGAAGGCTATGCCTTCCGCAGTTGCGAGGAGCACTGCTTGCAGTGCGACGAAGCAATCTCCTTTGTGTTTGCCATGCTCACCTTGGAAATGATTTGCGCGCTTCTGCAGGGCTTACCTGCAGACCACCTAGACCATCTCGACCGGCCCTGGTACCTGCTCGCAGTCCGCATCGAGCGCGCCCTGAAGGATGGCCTCGATCCCACTTCCGCGCTCCACGCCGCCCTTTCCAACTCCGCCGAGTGGGAGCGCCAGGTCTACCTTCGTGCCTATACTCAAGAAGAGCCCGTCCTGGCCCTGCCCGATGTCACCCAGCGCCAAAAAGAAGCCCTCATCGCCTTGCGCTATGCCGGTGCCTGCTCGCTGTCCCAACTCAGCCGCATCCTTGCACAGGATCGCGGCAACACTAGCAGGCGCCTCGATGTTCTCGTCGAAAAAGGGTACGCCGTCAAATACTTCCGTCGCGATGGTCCCTACTTTCTGGCTATCTCCTCGCCCCTCCCAGCCGAAACCAGATCCCAAGTCGCCGAACTCATGCAGGCCTTCAAGCAAGCTCTCATCGCCAGCCAAGACTCCCCTCTCCCGCCAAGCGAAGCACGGGAGAAGGGGTCGGGGGTGAAGGGTGTAACCTCACCTACAACAACTACAACGCCTACAACGTCTACAACGCCGACAAAAGCTACAGCGTCTACAACTGCTACAACTTCTTCAACTCAGTCTGTGGACTTTCCGTGCCCGGCGCAGCCGGGTAGGAACTCCAACGCGACGGGTGCTTTCCCCGTCGCAAACCACCTTCCGCGCCCTCCATAGAGTGGGGGTGCTGTGCGCCAGCGAGGCCGTTGATGGACTGTAGGGGCGGGTTTGGTTCCTTGCCGTCATCACAGAACCCCAGACTCGACTAAACCCGCCCGTTCAAATCTGGATGTGCTGAGCGATTCGGTAAAAGGTGACCGATTTTTACTTCGCCATGTGGGATAATTTTCGAGCGATGACCGAAACGATCACAACTCCCACCAAACCCATCCGCCTCACATCCCTCGCCACCTGTGCTGGCTGCGCTGCCAAACTCAAGGCCGAGACTCTTGCAGAGTTGCTCGTCCCCATACAAGGCCTCTTCGATCCCATAAGCAGCCCCGATCTATTGGTCGGCCTCGGTCAGCCCGACGATGCCGCTGTCTGGCGCCTCGACGAAGACCGCGCTTTGGTGGTCACCACCGATTTCTTCACCCCCGTAGTTGATGATCCCTACGACTTTGGCGCCATCGCCGCCGCCAACGCCCTCTCCGATGTGTATGCCATGGGCGGCAAGCCCTTCCTTGCGCTCAATATTGCTACGCTGCCCAACGACCTGCCCACTGAGATCGGCGCCGCCATCTTTCGCGGCGGTGCGGAAAAAGCCAAAGAGGCCGGCGTAGTAGTGGCAGGTGGCCATACCATCCAGGACAAGGAGCCGAAGTATGGTCTGGTGGCCATCGGCTTTGTGGACCCGCGCAAGGCGATCAGCAAACAAGGAGCCAGAGTCGGGGACAAGCTGTTCCTCACCAAGCCGCTCGGCTTCGGCGTCACCAATACCGCGGTAAAACGCGAACTAACCTCTCCGCTCGAAGATGGCGAGGTAGTAGTTTGGATGAAGCGACTGAATAAAGTCGCCTCCGAACTGGCCATCGAGTTTGGACTGCGCGGCGGCACAGATATAACTGGCTTCGGTTTGCTGGGACATGGATGGGAGATGGCTTGCGTCGGAAAAGCGCCGACGCGTTGGAGAACGGAAAAAGAAGAAGCCCGTTCTCCACGGGAAAGGGAGGAGCATTTCTTCGCTCCGCTCAGGAAGGAGGCTGCTCCCCTAAAGACTGCCGGCGGGATCCGGTTGCGGTTTTATTTCGATGCGATCCCATTTACTTCGGCGGCGCGCAAATTTGCGGAGCAAGGAACATTTCCTGGCGGATCGCTGGATAACCGCAACCGGATCCCGCCGGCA
>JAMCZK010000014.1 GCA_023485685.1 Chloroflexota bacterium
GGTCTGGGAAGGGCCTGATGCGGTAGCCGCCATTAGGCAAACCATGGGCAGTACCAAACCCACGGAAGCGGCGCCCGGCAGCCTGCGCCACGACTTCGGGCTGCAGATCGGCCGTAATCTGACCCATGCATCAGACAAGCCGGAGACCGGGGAGCGCGAGGTGAAGCTGTGGTTCAAGGATGAAGAATTGGTAACTTGGGATCGCGAGATCGATAAGTGGGTGTTTGAAAACTAATCCGTTTAAGGTTGAAAGTTTAAGGGTTTAAAGTTGAAAAGCGGGTATCAAGCTTATTGGACGTGGAGAAGTACTTTGGCTCCGGACCAGAGCTCTTCCAAACGGTAGTAATCGCGTTGGGCATCGGAAAAGACATGGACGATGACGGATCCGAAGTCGGCAAGCAACCAGCCCTCCGCCGGGCGGCCTTCCAGGCGAGGCTTGAGGTGGAATTTCTCCCGGGTTTCCTCCACCACCGCGTCCATAAGCCCGTTGATAGTGCGGTCGCTGCTGCCGGAGCAGATGACAAAATAATCTCCGACACGGGCCAATTCTTGTAGATCGAGCAACAAAATATCTTCCCCCTTTTTATCTTCGAGGGTTTCCACAATGCTGCGAGCTAGTTTAAGCGGTTCCAAACGCTAAGAGAAACTCCTTAATCCCTGCCGGAGAGAACGAATTGAGACAGCGCATTATATACGGAGCCACTGGATTTGAGCTCGCTGCGGAATAGAGTGATCCTTTCTGCCGAAGCAGAAGTGGGAGATGGTTTGGGCGTGGCTGCCAGCTCTGCACGAATGCGGGAAAGGTCGACAGGGCGCGCATGACCCCTGACCCGTGCCAAAGTCAGGTGCGGGGAAAAGGCGCGTTCCTCGCGTGAGAATCCGAGGGCTGTTAACCGCGCTTCAATGTTGTTCTGCAATTCGTGCAGGTCATCGGGAGCATTCAAGCCAGCCCAGAGGACACGCGCTCGCTGGGGATTGGGAAATGCACCCAGGCCATTGATATTGAGCTTCATAGGAGCGAACCGCGTGGATTCTGATTCAAGGATTTGAGTAATGGCGGGCACCTGATCCCGCGAAATATCGCCAAGAAATTTCAAGGTGAGATGCATATTGCCAACAGGCACCCACCGTAACGGCGCTCCTGAAAGCTCTTTCCTCAATTGAAAACTGATCTCGTCCAAAGCGCGACGGACTGGATCCGGCATTTCAAGGGCAATAAAGGCACGGATCTTTTCCATAGTTAACCGATTTGGTTTAAAAGGCGTTGATAGTCTTCGGAGGTATCGACATCGATCGCCAAAGAGGAATCCAACCAGGGCAGCCAGCGCACCCGGTGACGAGGGAAGATGGCCCGCCCACCCACATCGCCTTGCAGGGCGGTGAAATCCGTGAAGGTGCTACGGTCGAAGAGAACCGGATTGGTGCGGTGATCATCGACCATGGGGGCGATGATGGGCGCCAAGCTGCCGGCGTGCTCAGCGACGAGTGCTTCGATGAGAGCGACCGGCAATTGGGGCTGATCCACGACCAGGAAGAGCGCCGCACCGGCGCTACGGGGAAGCGCCGCCAGGCCGACTTTCACGGAGCTGCTTTGGCCCTGTTGCCAAGCTTCGTTTCGCACAAGCGGCACCGGCAATCCGGCTAAAGCGGCTTCTACCTTGTCGGCATCGGCGCCGGTGACAACGACCACAGGATCGAGGCTGGCGGCTAACGCAGTCTCGGCAACTTGACGGATGAAGGGCTTGCCTTTCCAATCCAGGAGGGCCTTGGGGCGGCCGAGGCGTTTGGATTCACCTGCGGCTAACAGGATGCCCGCGATGGGCTCGTAGGCCGCAGTGAGGTCAGGAGATCTTTGCAACGCGCCTACCCAAACGGCGTCGTAGGCTGAAAGGAGCACGCCAGCCAAACCTCTGGCAGCCGCTTCCAATTCGGCGGTATCGGCCTGGTTGAGCAGCGCGATGCGACGTGCGCCGTTGGGGATGTTCTTCAGTCCGCCGTTTTCATGCAAAGTCACAGTGGCCATGGCCTGGGCTGTAATCGCGTCACCAATTTGCAGGCCACTCAGCTCAGCAAAACGCTCCGGGCGGTGAACCCATTCTTTTGTCAGGGGCATGCCCAGCGCCGACAGCCCCACCACTACAACTACGCCATCAACGAAATCCGGGACGGCGGGTTCGTGCGCAGCAGGCCCCTTTAAGGCCCGCAATCCGGCGCCGTCTGCTTCGATCAAAAGCGGCAGCGAATGTTTGCGCGCAAAGTCACTGAGTGCGTGAAGAGCCTGGGTGTCAGGGCCGCTAGCGCGGGCGTCTGAAACCTCGGTACCGGTGAAAACAGTGATTGCAGGTAATTGGCCAGCATCGAGCGCGATCACATCCTGGACATTTTTTATTGATAGATGCAAATCCCCTAAGGCAATCTGATCAATGGACAAATGCGTGCTGGTGGTAATGAGTACAGGTTTGTCAAACTGACGAGCGAGACTAAATAGAGCTTTCGATTTGCCCCCTGCACCGACGAAGGCAACCTGGGGAGTGTTCCCCAATCGAAGGGCGCGGCGCAGTGGGATCATAACCAAAGCCGAGAGCGAATTTCGGGGCGGGTCAGTAAGGCCTCGAGCACGCCGCCCCCAACGGCCAGAGCCTTATCGGAAACGCGATAACAAAAACTGGGATCGTCGCGCGGATCCAAATCGCCGATTTTCATGCCCTGAGTCAATTCAACCGAAGGATGAATTAGGCCGCGCAGCACTCCATCGAATAAGGCCCGTACTTCTTGCCCATGAATGGTAGCAATCAGATCGCCCCTCTTGAGGCGCTGCCCAATCTCGGCGCGTGGTTCAAGGAATCCGTTGGCAGGGGCGCGCAAAACACGGTCAACGTTATAAGATACGATGCTGCCGGGCAGTCCGGTATTCATGGCAGCTGGCCCTTCCCAATACACGCGGCCCAAGTTGTGGCCGCGCAGGGTTTCCACCACAGCGTGGCTATGCGTGCCAGCGACATAGCCGGGGCCCAGGCCGATGACGAATTGGGCCGAGGTAGGTGTGGTCTCCGGTTCGCGCTTGGCCATGCGCGCATCAACCAATGCCAGAGGCCGGCCAGCCACCAGGATTTCTAGGTTTGGTTCGACGAGAACGGGAATGTCGCCCTGGGACGATATTTCCTCTGCTTCGTTGAGGCTTTGAGCCCGTTTGGCATGCACGCCTTCAATTTCGATGGCACCAGCGTAAATGGCCTGTGCAAAGGACACAGTTCGGCGGACTGCGAGAGGTTGTTTTAACTCGGCGATCACCAGACGGATACCGGCGCGATACAGGCGCATAACAACGCCGGAAGCGAGATCACCTCCTCCGCGGATTATGACTGGCATAGGCATGAGAAGATTATATTGCCTGAACAGGTTTTGGGTTGAGCCCAGCAAAAAGTTTGCTTAACTGGGCAGTTTCCTATACTTTAAGAAAATCGATCAGCAATCCATTTACAAGTTCCGAGCGTTCGAATTGGGGAATGTGCTTAGCCTGATCGATAGCGTGGAATTCTGCATGGGGGACGAGACGAAGAAAAGTTTCGCTATGTCGAAAGGAAATGGTTTGATCCTCCTTGCCCCAGATCAGCAAAACGGGTTTGCCGGATTCCCCCAGACGACGAAAGAGCCCCAGGTCCTCGTCAAGTATGCCATGGCGCAAAGTTGAGAGAGTAGCCCGCTTGAAACCGTAGTATTCCATCTGCTCCTGGTAACGAGGGATGAAATAGTTTCGGACTTCCTGCGTGGGGCGGTAGAAATCGTTGAGCATCGTTTCGAGGATGGTCTTCGTGCCGAGCAACCCCAAAAGACCCAACATGATTTCGCCGAGGACGGGAACATTCAGTAATTTCACCGCAATAGGCAATTCGAGATCAAAGCCGGCGGGGTCGACAAAGGCAAGTGTACGCACGCGCTTCGGAAAACGGTAAGCGAATTCGGCGGCAATAGGGCCGCCCATGGAAAGTGATACAAAGTCAGCCTGGTCGATCTTCAGAGCGTCCATCAAATCGGCGAGTTGGCGAACGAACAAAGCCTTATCATAGGCAAGGCGCGGTCGGTCAGAGTAGCCGCGGCCGAAGAGGTCATAGCGGACCACGCGGAAACCAGCTCCCGCTAGCACATCGAAGTTGCGATCCCAGATGAAGTTGGGCACCGAGAATCCATGGATGAGGATCACTGGAGCACCGCGTTCAGGGCCGGCGGCTTGGTAGTAGGTAACGCCGTCGGTGAGCCAGGCGGTCTTTCCGGGTAAAGTCTCGCGGACGCGTGCATCGAGAACCAAATGTTCGCCGGTGAAGAAACGATCAAGAAAGGGCATAGCGAATTGTGGAGATTGCTTCGCCGGGCAGCGGCGCTAAAGGCGTCGCTAATCGCCCTCCTCGCAATGACGGATTGATTTATATTTTGCCGAGGGCGCGCAGCACACGTTCGGGGATCAGTGGGAACTGGTCCATCCAGATACCGGTGGCGTCGTGGAAGGCGGCGATGACTGCGGCAGCGAAGGGAATGTAGGGCATCTCGGCCATGCCGCGTACGCCCCACGGTCCGACCTTATCCGGGTATTGGAGGATCAACGACTTCACGCGGTCAGGGACATCCAGCACGGTGGGGATGAGATAGTTGGAAAGGAACTGCGTCTTTACGTAACCGTCTTGCTGGATGAAATTCTCATATATGGCATAGCCGGCGGCCTGCACGACGGCGCCTTCAATTTGTCCTTCGATCTGCCGGGGATTGATGGCCTTACCAACGTCGTCAGCACAGATCACATCGAGAATGTGTACCTGACCGGTCTCGGTGTCCACTTCCAACGCCACCGCTTCGGCTACATAGCCATAGGCGAAATTGGGATTCGATTCGCCGGTCTCGGGGTGGTATGGGGTCGTGGCCGGAGGAACGTATTTAAATTCGGCAATGGCAGGTCGGTCTTCGTTCTTCCATTTTTCAAGGGCTGCAGCGGCTGCCCCGCGGATGGCATTGCCCGCCATGAACGTCATGCGCGAAGCAGATGAGGAACCGGAGTCACCGGTGTGAGCTGTATCCGCCAGCACCAACTCGACCCTGTCGAGTGGCACACCCGCAGCTTCAGCGGCCATTTGCTTGAAAACGGTGTGAGCGCCCTGCCCCACGTCCGAACCGGCGTGGTGGAGAACCACGCGCTCGATCTCGGCGCCGCCGTGCAGTTCGATCGTCGCCCATGCCCGCTCGGGGGCGCCAAAGGAGAAACCGATGTTCTTGAAACCGCTGGCAAAACCAATGCCGCGTTTGATCGCAGGTTTTTTTGCGGGTTTAGCTTTCGGCCAGGCGGCCTTACCCTTCAGCCGTTTCCATCCGGATTTGGCGCGCTTCCAGCCGGCGGCCTTGGCGCCCACCGTGATGACCTTGTCCAGCGTGACTCCCTTTGGCAAGGGAGTGTTAACCGAGATCAAATCGCCTTCGCGAGCCACATTGCGCAGGCGCAATTCGACGGGATCCATCTTGAGTGCCTCGGCCAGCTTATTCATCTGCGTCTCGGCGGCGAAGGCGCCTTGGGGACCCCCGAAACCGCGGAAGGCACCGCCGGGCATGTTGTTGGTGTAAACCGCGTAGGAATCCACTTTGACGTTAGGGATCACATAAGGCCCGCTGCACATCAGTGTTGCGTTGCCCATTACCTTGGTGGAGGTGTAGGCGTAAGCGCCGCCATCGGCGATCACTTCCGATTGGGCGGCAACGACCTTGCCATCTTTGGTTGCGCCCCACTTGGAACGGAGAATGTAGGGGTGGCGCTTGTGGTGGCCGATGATCGATTCGGCGCGGCTCCAGATAATCTTGACCGGTCTAAGGATGCCGCGCTGCTGGAGGCGCCAGGCGGCCAATGCCAACACGATCTGAATGGACATATCTTCGCGGCCGCCAAAGGCGCCGCCGATTGCCGGGTGGATGACGCGGATTTGCTCTTCGGGCAAGCCGAGCGCGTGGGCAACCTGTTCGCGCTCCTCATGCGCCCATTGGCCGGCGACTTCGACGGTGACACGGCCCTCTTCATCTATGTAGCCGAGCCCGGCTTCCGGCGCCAAGTAAGCATGCTCCTGTGCGGGAGTGCGGTATTCGCTCTCAATGATCACAGCCGCCTTGGCGAATCCCGATTCGATGTCGCCGCGACGGATCTGGTAATGGCCGAAGACGTTCGATCCTTGATCGGGAAACAGCAGTGGAGCACCCGGCTTACGAGCTTCGTCCGGGTCGGTGACTACCGGCAAATCCTCGTAATCTACTTTGATGAGATCGCGGGCCTTGGCGGCAAGGGCTTCGGTTTCGGCGACAATAAAGGCAACCTGGTCGCCCACAAAGCGAACACGGTCTGCAAAAGCTTTGCCGGAGCCAGGACCGCAGAGCACAGGCTGATCCTTCAGGATCAAGCCGTATTCGTTGATCGGAACATCCTTGGCGGTGAAGATGGCGATTACACCATCCAGCGCTTCGGCTGCGCTGGTATCTATTGAGCGAATGATGGCATGCGGCCGCCCGGCAAACAGGATCTTGGCGTAAGCCTGGTTGGGCTTATTGATATCACCGGGGTATAGCGTTTGCCCGGTGACTTTGCCCAGGGCATCGATGCGCGTGAGGGATTGGCCGATTGCTGAGGGCATAGGTTTATCTGCGCCGGCCGGACCCAATGCGTGAAACGATTTCTTCATTCTCGCGACCCCCGGATAATGTGTAGATCAAAGAAAAAATGACGGACATCACCAAATAAAAAAGGAGTGTGAGTACAAATGTGATGCCCAGCTGCACGTAGAAATTATCCACCCCTTGTATTAATGGAGCCCCTGCTTGTGGAAATGCGAACTTTTGGGCAAGGAAAAAATCCAGGATCATTTCCGAGACAGAGAAGGCGATAATCGGAATAAGGATCAACAAAAGAAAGCCGATGCCGCGCCAGATCGGGTGCAGCCGCCAAGTGAGCGGCCCACGGTGCCTTCGATCGCTCACGTTTTCACCCCACTTCGCCTCGCCCTGGAAGGACTCTGTCCTTTGCCTGCCTGTTCAATCGCGTCGAGGATTTTGTAATAACCAGTGCAGCGACAGAGATTGCCCGCCACGGCCTCCCTAGCTTCATCGCGAGTTGGCTGCTTACGCTCTTCGAGCAGCTTGGCGGCCGACATCAAGAAGCCCGGTGTGCAGTAACCGCATTGCACGGCCCCCTCTTTGATGAAGGATTCTTGCACGGGGTGCAGGCGGCCGTTTTGCGACAAGCCTTCGATGGTGACAATCTCGGCGCCGTGGGCGCGGGGCGCGGGCACCAGGCAACTCATCACCGCTTTGCCATCCAGGAAGACGGTGCAGGCGCCGCATTCGCCTTCGGCACAGCCTTCTTTGGTGCCGATCAGCAATGCTTCTTCGCGAAGAAGGCGGAGGAGAGTTTTGTCGTGGCCTGAAGCGAAGGAATAATGTTTGCCGTTGATAGTAGTTTCAATAGTTTGGTAGTTGGATAGTTGGGTAGTAGAAACCTTTTTTGAAGGTTTATTGCCAACAAGCAAAATGGGGTTTTCAGGGATGCGAAGGGGCTGCTTTTTTGCGGCCAGATCAGCGAGAACCTGGGTTACCGCGACCTTGACCATCTCGCTGCGATATGCGGCAGAGCCGCGGATGTCATCGATGGGCTTAGCGGCTTGTTGAGCAAGTTCTGAGGCCCGGGCAATATTTTTCGCGGTGAGTTTTTTACCGGCGAGAAAATCCTCGGCTTCTTTGGCGTGAATGATGATGGGGGCTACGGCGCCCAAAGTGATGACGGCTTGCTTGATCTTTTCGCCGGAGAAATAGGCGATTGCGGCGGCGTTAACGACAGAGATAGCCTGGGCACGGCGCAGGGTAACGCGCATAAACGCGCCGCGGGCAGACTTTGGCAATGCAGGGAAATTTATGTCCACCAGCATTTCGTCGGGCTGCATGACGGTTTTGCGCAGGCCGGTGTAGAACTCCGCCAGTGGAACGGAGCGCTCGCCTTGTACCGAGCGCAACACAACGCTGGCGCCCAGCGCCATGAGCGGAGGGATGGTGTCGTTTGCCGGGGAGGCAGTGATCAGGTTGCCGGCCACCGTGCTACGGTTGCGGATCTGGGGGGCGCCGACTTGCCAGGCGGCCTGCGCCAACAGCAAGGCACGCTTGCGCAGAAGATCAGAGGCGGCGCAATCGTTATGGGTGACCAGCGGGCCAAGGTGGATAACCCCATCTTTGCCGAGGGTGATCTTGCCCAGGCCAGGGATACGGGTTACGTCGATGAGGGTTTCGATACCCTTGCGTACGCCGAGCTCCATCTCGAGGATTAGATCGGTGGCGCCGGCCACAATACGGGCCTTCGACCCGTGCTCGACCAAGGCCTGTAGGGCTTCCCCGACGCTGGTGGCGTTGATGTAGTTAGTCCACATAAGACATTTATGATTTTCGATTTCAGATTTAGATTTCAGAACTAAGAACTATTATAAGCAACAACACTTTCTCCCGCCTTGCATGTCTGAACGGGTTCTATGTCTACTTCTTTTTTGCTATGCTGAGCCAGCAAAGGCAGGCGAAGCCAGCTGAGCGCGCCGCGAAGCATCCACCCATGAGACGGTTTCAAATTCCAGCTTGAATTCCAAGATAGATTAAAGGATGGATTCTTCGCGTCGGGCAGCGCCAAAAACAGGCGCTAACGCCCTCGCTCAGAACGGCAAAGATTTTCAAGCGCCCATTGTTTTTCCATCCCCGCCACGACGAAGCATCACAATCTCGGACATGATGCTGAGAGCGATCTCTTCGGGGGTTTCGGCGTTGAGTTAACAAACCCCATCCCTAACCCTTCCCCTTGGGATGGGGAAGGGAACCAGTTAATTCATCGTGGAGCCGGTTCCGCCACGACGAAGCATCACAATCTCCGACATAATGCTGAGGGCTATCTCTTCGGGGGTTTCGGCTTTGAGCTCGAGACCCATAGGCGAGCGCACGCGGTCCAGCTTGGCGGCGGGGACGCCGGCGGTTTCCATCTTTTTACGTGCCTCCGCCCAGCGCCGGCGGGAGCCGATGACGCCGACATAGGCGGTTGGGCTATCGAGCAAGGCGGGGAGGCCATCAATATCTATCTGCGCGTTGCGAGTGGTGAGGGCGACGTAGGTTTGCGAGTTGATGGCGACGTGCTTGGGAAGCTCGGCAATGGTGACCGGGTAGAACGCGTCGCCATGCGGAATATTCTCGGGGTTGCAGAGTTCGGGGCGGTCGTCGCTGACCAGGACGCGGTAGCCGAGGAAATCGGCAAGCTGCGCCAGCGCCTTACCGACGTGGCCGGCGCCGATGATGAGCAGAGTTGGTTCGGGATTGATGGGTTCCACAAAGACCTCCATTGTTCCGCCGCATAACCCCGGATCGCCGCGGGCAGGATCTGTGAGAGAAAATTTCAGGGTACGCGGCCGCCCATCGGAGAGGGCGGCCAGCGCCTCGGCTATCACGCGGGCTTCCATTTCACCGCCGCCGATGGTGTCCTCGGTGCGGCCACCGGGGAAGACGAGCATCTTGGCGCCCGCCCGCCGCGGCACGGAGCCCGTGGTTTTGGTGACGGTGCAGAGCGCGGCGGCTTCGCCGCTAGCCTGCAACTCAGCGAGGCGGGTGTAAACGCCGTCCCGAGCAGAGCGAGGGATGGACATGGGGTAATGATAATGGATAGAAGTCTTGATGTCTTGAGGTCTGGAAGTCAGATGTCTAGATTACGACAGCGACCCAGACTCCAAGTATTTTTTTGTTTGATCTATCAAAGATTGCAGTTCCGCGTAAGTACGCTCATTTCTGCGGCCCGCCTTAACTACAAACACCAAAAGCTCTTGGTCGAGTACTGCGTACAACACTCGATATTCGCCGACTCGAATCCGATAGAGCATCTCACGAAGGTTGATGCAGCCCGCAGGTCGTGGGTCAGTTGCCAGCGAACGGATACCGGCGGTAAGTCGAGCCTGATCCTTCTTAGGATATCGTGGAAGTACCTTCTTAACCTTGGGATGCAGTATTACTTTGTACAAATAGTGTTCCCAACTAAAGACCCAGTTCCTTAAACACCTCTTCCGCATCCACGGCTAAATCAGGGTTCTCTTTGAGTTCCTTAAGGGCTAGCATTCCCTCAACGATATCCAGGAGGTCTTCAAGCCGATCAACCAAGTCCTCGAATTCCTTGGCGTTTACTAGATAAGCAGCCGTTTCGCTGTGCTTCATGACGCGCAGCGGGCCTTCGCGGGTTTCATCAAGATACTTGGCGAGATTCTCCCTCAATGCGGTTACGGTAGCTTTTCGTTCTGTCATTTCCTAGACCGAGAATGTACGGATTTATGTACATTATATCATACGGAAAGATTGCCTGGGTGTAGACGCGGGCTTCCGTCTCCCCGCCGCCGACGGTGTCTTCGGTGCGGCCGTCGCGGAAGAAAGTTTGATCGCAGCCACCTTGCCAAGCCCTCGACCGGTGTATCTCCAACCACAACGCGTAATGTCTCTGCTTCCAAATCGGCGTTTGAGGCGGTTAGCTTCCATCCGTTTATACGCAAAAACAGGACGGCCGCGGAGATGCCAGCCCGCTTATTACCATCGACGAAGGGATGATTTCCGATCAGCGATTCCATTAGCGCGGCGGCTTTGTTGAAAATATCTGGATATAGATCTTTACCTTCGAACGTCGCCTGGGGTCTGGCAACGGCAGACTCAAGCAGACCCAGATCGCGGATGCCGTGGCTGCCGCCGATCTCGGAGACGAGGCGCGAGTGGACGAAGAGTACCTGCTCCGCGGTTAGATACGTCATTTATTTCTTGGCCAGGGCTTCGAGTGCCGGACGGTATTCTTCGATAAAGTCGTTTACCTGCTGGGCGAACTCTTCATCAACCCCTGCTACAAGGGGCGAACGCGTTGGGCGGATGATGATCTCGGTCTTCTTGCGGTTCAATTCAACAGAAACGTCTGCGCCATCGGAGATGCCTAAGGGTTCAAGAATTTCTTTAGGCAATGAGACTACCAGGCTGTTACCTGTTTTGAAGATCTTTCTCAACATGCGAGCCTCCTAAGGTATACTTACAGTGTAAGTATACCGTTTTAGCCTGACAGAATTAGCGTCTAAGCAGCAGCAATCAAGCTTCGACCTCAGACTAACCGACTGACTTATTAGCCACGTGGGTCAACCAGCCATGGCGGCCAATATGTGAACTTTTGGCGTACTTACGGTGTATGACAAGAAATTCCTGGGCCTCAAGACCAGTTTTGATGGAGAGCAATTCGTTGTTGTAGCCGCTCAAGCAGGCAAAGGGTTTGCCGCGAAGTTGGAAGGCGATGTGGCCGGCAACGATTTCTTTGACGCCGGGATGCTGGAGGCAGATTTGGGCGAACTTTTTTCAGCATGACCAATAACAGATGGTTTTATTTTATTCAGAAGCCGAATTTATAAGCGCTTGCAACACACCGAAATAAGCCGGTTTGGGTTGATAGTTGTCATCAAAAAGGGTAGGGTCCGCGTTCTTAGAATATTCGGGTAATTTTGGATCAAGCTCCCAAGGAGAGACCTTGTCGCTTTGATTGAAATAGACAATTGTTTCACTAACACCCGAATCCAAAATTGCCTTGACAATATTCTTGTATATATCCGCTTGTATTAGCAGTCTTTCTTGTTGGGACCCCGGCACATTTGTCATAATAACTTGAAATTCAGTTATATATACAGGAAGCCCGTAACTTTTTAACGCGTTGGTAATATCTTCGTATGATGGAGGAAGCTTGTCCGCGAAAATAACCATTTGAACACCCACTCCATCAATTAAGGCTTTCATTTGAAGTTTTTGTATTATTTGGAAGGTAAGAGCAGTCCTTTGACCGTTGGGCCAATTCTTGTCTTCTAAACTATGATTTGCATAGTCATTGTAAATTAAAATTGCATCGGGTCTAGCTGCTCGAGCCGCTTCATAGAACTGGATAAGGTAATCGTCTCCCAATTTTTGCTGATAAAAGTCTTTGTTGTATGCCTCATTAACAACATTCCACGTTTTTATCTGTGGGTATCTTTGCATTTCGATGGTAATCCAATTAATAGTTATGTCCCTAATCTGCTGCGCAGAATAATTTCCTTGTTGCATCCAATCTGGCACAACGCTTGGCCAGACTAAAAGATGCCCCAGCAGGTGCATTTTGTTGTTTACACCCAACCTGACGTCAGAATCTGTGTCCTTAAAAGTAAATTCGTTCGGTCCCTTAAAAACCCACATACCTGCGCCGATCATCCCATAATTAAAGTTTTCTTTTTGGATTTTTATTAATTCGTTGTAGTATTGAGCAAAACCAAAACCCCCAAGCGGAGTTCCACTATATATTCCCAGCTGATCACTAATATTTCTCAGAGTTGCCTCCGCCCATTTCCATTCTCCAACTCCTTCTTGTTCCGCAATCAAAAGGGGAGTGCCAGATTCGTCGAAGTCAGCAGTTGAAGGAAGATCAGAGGTTGTCACCACCGCAAATTGGCTGCCATCGATGGCGGTCTTTAATTCCGGCTTCAGTTCTCCAACTTCCTCCGGCGCAATGCCGAAAGCATTCGCAAACTGAACTATAGGCGAGTCGGGATTTGTCAGATCAAAAAGTTCAGGGTTGGTGATTTTAGGGTCAGGCAGGTGTAATCCGTCAACTTCGATGGTTGGGACAGGCGTTGGGGTTTCTGTATTGGCTAGCGTCGGAGTTGCAGTGGGGCTGGTTGCCAGCCTGGTCTCTGTGGCCGCAACCGGGGCGCAGGCAACCAACAGCAACGCTAATAGGAATGTTGCAGAAATTACGCGTCTACCAATAAAGGGCGCACTGCTCCCTCGTCGCCGCCAAAGGCGGCTCGCTCGGGACAGGCTGTGCGCCCCTACGCCAAATCGATATGATTTATCAGAAATAATCATTGCACCACCCACATTAGGTTGGCCTACGCTATCTTTTCTTTCATTGCTCGCCACACTCGTTTCGTCGTGGCGGGATTTTCGAAGATCCGCGCCGCAGGTCCAGGAAGACGTTGCCGACGGTCGTTAGTTACACAGCCACGTACTCAGCGCTTGCTTGACCTTCAGGGATGGGCAGGCCGTCTTCCTGCATTCCAGCAATGTGGATTTCGATTGCCTCACGCATAAGGTGGAGGGTCTCTTCACGGGTCTTTCCAGCCGCTACGCAACCATCTAAATCAGGTGAATAGGCCGAATAGTTATTATTTGCCTTTTCAATCACTATAAGGAACCTTCTCATCCTTTCCTCGTTTTCTTGTCTGGTTTCTTAATCTGGGCTTGCCTGTAAATACTATTCAGCGTGCCTGGAGACAAATCAACGCTTGGATGACCAGCTACTGTCACCCGCCCAGGTTTGACGGGATGCCTAAACTGGCGATGGCTACCTTTCGTAACGACTAAATACCAGCCATCATCTTCGATCAGCTTAATAATATCCCGAACCTTCATTTTGGCAACCGGTCTGCTTTATTGCCGTTTCCTCATCGCCCGCCTCACCCGTTCCGGCGTAGTCGTGTTCTCCGCCAAATTCGCACCGCAGACATCCAGGATAGCATTGCCAACCCTTCATCGTTGGTGGTATCTGGGTTCAAGCTCGTCTACCTCCGACTTCGGTTACTCCTAATGTCTCATGGGGCCGGGCTTCCGGATTGCAAAACCGTGATCACTTCACGGATTCGCGCTCCTACTTTGTGATAATCGATGGCAGCCCAATCCTCAAGCAAAGGGATAAACCTGGATTCCCCCTTTCTCTTGATGATATCGAGAACCCCCCAAATCAATTCGCGATTCCTGTCCTTAAGAAAACTCAGGCCATAAGGGCGTTGCTGAGTATTCAAAAGGGTTTCCATTGCTGCGACAAGTTCCTGAGCATAAGTGCTTTTCTCTATGTTCCAACCTTTTTTCGTGTAGACCAATAATGGCAATCGACCGTCATATTCCAGAGCGAGATAACCATTGAGGATCATCCAGTCGACGCGCGCTTTGATGCTTTCCAATGTTTCTTCAGCGTAATAGCTGTACATCGGATTGAGATCGAGGCGCAATGTCGTGATCTCTGAAGAATGAGATCCCTTGAGAATTTCAACTAACAGTGTGCGCCCACCCCTGAAGATCAATTCATCCGCGGCTCTCAGGATGGCTTTGATTTCGTCAAAGGATAACGCCTGGATTCCCTTCGAGTCCAAATGGATTGGCACCTGATCACGTTTACGCGACACGATTCGCAATCCTACAAGCCGTTTCTCGCGCTCCTTGTTTGAGCCTCCAACTCCCGGACAAGCGGCACATACCACTCGTAGCAAATGTCTCTGCCCAAGAGCTTCTTAAAGGCCGCCACACAAGACTCGTCAACTGTAATGAATTCAAATAAGACCCCAATCACCCCACTCATGAAATTCCCGACGGTCCCATCCGAATCGTCAACGCCACCTTTGCAAAGCTTTCTGTCAAGCCGGATTAGCAAATTCACAATTAACTCGGCTGTGAACAAGTTCACCGGGAGTTCGCTTACCAGGGCGGTGAGCCGGTTGCAGCCTTCACTGAGGGAATCCTGATAGCTGAACCACGACCGCGAAGGACCATGGTAGGGACGGATGTAGCGCATAGCTGCAGTGATGGAATTCTTGAAATCGGCGCGTTGCGACGGGGTCAATTCTTCGCACCGTCCGCTGCAGGTAGGTATCGCGTGATACCGCTTCTCCTCCTCAGTAAGCGGCTGACCGGATTTGACGGCAAAGATGGAAAGCGCCACCATGTGCTTGCACAGGTAATCATGCCTGCCCAGGTAGCATTCGCAATTGCCAAGCCCAAACTGTCTGGTCTCCACAATCACCCTGTATGGCGATCTGCCTTGTACGATGGCCAGAACTAGGCCTGGGCCTGCCTCCACTTGAGTCACCTTTCCAGCTTCATAGAGGTCAACAGCCTTGTGAAAGGTCATTGCTGGCGTGGCAAACTTAATCTTCTCAATTGTGAAGTGCGGCGGTTTCATTGGATTCGATTTTGGCGGTATCAACACCTCTTAAGAATTCCGCTTTCGGCGGAATTGGGCGCACACCGTGCGCCCCTACGACATATCTTTTTGTTTAAGGGCCCGCCAGACGCGTTCGGGCGTGGTGGGATTCCCGAAAAGGTCAGCGCCGCACGCATCCAGGATGGCGTTGCCGACCCATTCCCCTTCACTTCGTTCAGGGTCAGGGCAGGCTCCGGGAGCCACGCCGTCCATTTGCGACTAGACAGCAACGTATTTCTGCGCTCGCCCTACCTTCAGGAACAGGCAGGCCATCTTCTTGCATACCGGCAATATGAATCTCGATAGCCTCGCGCATAAAGCGGAGAGTCTCTTCACGTGTCTTCGCCGCCGCTACGCAACCTTCGAGATCAGGGGAATACGCGGAATAGTTACCTTGGGCTTCTTCGATGACACTAAGTAACGACTCATTCCCCTTACCGTTCATCCTCGATTTGCTTGCCAATTTCCTTGATACGTTTCTTGGGCAGCCACGTCCGGCGGTCACGGGTGTAATCGCCACGTCCAGATTCGTACTGTTGCAAAAAACGGATTGTGCCTGCAGGACCCAGCTCGCGAAGCAGCGCCTCAAATCCGACTGCTCGAATCTCATTAAGCGTCAAATATGGCGTGGTCATTTTTCAGCCTCTTCAAGTAATCTTACTGGATTTTTCACCAGAATAGCAAGTGATGTCTTTGCTCTTTCGGTAATTTTTCTGATCGCAGCTTGGGGATTGCTTCGCCGCCTCCGGCGGCTCGCAAAGACGTTGAGAACGATCAATCCCATGCCGCCCGATGTTAGACGTCCCGACTTCATGACGTCGAGACCTCAGGACGTTTTTTCCTTCAGCGCCCGCCAGACGCGTTCGGGCGTGGTGGGATTCTCGAAGAGGTCCGCGTCGCAGGCGTCCAGGATGGCGTTGCCGACTGCAGGTGCCACGCCGTCCATGGGGATCTCGGCGACTGCTTTGACGCCAAAGGGGTGCGAGGGCTCGAAGGTTTCCACGAAGATGGTCTCGAGGTCGGGCATTTCGTGAGCGGCGTAGATGTGATAGTCGCGCAGGTTGGTTTCCC
>JAMCZK010000032.1:0-5847 GCA_023485685.1 Chloroflexota bacterium
AGGCGGTTGCGGCGGAAAGTGTGGGTCTCGATCACGTCCACGCCGACGTCCAGGAAGGAGCGGTGCACCGCCGCTGGCGCGTCCGGGTAGCTGATATTCAGGTAGTCCGGGCAGCCGTTGTATTTCTCACCGCCGTAATGCTCGGCGGTGAGATGCATCTTCTGCAGGCTGGTGCCCATGGCGCCGTCATAGATCAGCACGCGTTCATTGAGCGCGTCTAGAAAAGTTCGGCGAGTGTAGGTTCTTGTGTTTGCCATTTTTCAGTTGCCTGGTGCGTTAGTTACTTAGTTCAGTAGTTAAACCAGAGCACTAAGTAACTATCGAACTATCGCACTAACCTAAACAAAATCGCCTCATTCATGAGGCGATTGAAGTTTAGGTATATCGCCTCATCTCCCAGAATATTCTGCCGGAATTGGCACCTTCCGCTTTTGGCGGCGGTTGCCGAGGTTTCACAGGGCCGGTCCCTCAACCTCTCTGGATGAGTGCGCACCCTTGGGTGCGCTATGCAATTGTCGTGCGAGTATAACGCGAGGGGAGCGCGATGTCAAACAGCTGCCTGAATCTGGTTGCTCTGAAGAAAACCAAAATGCGACATAAGAAAGCCCGACTTTGGTTTATGTCTTCTTATCGGTTGATAACTGCAATTCGAATGAATCCACAATACTAGTAACTAATTCAACGAATTGGCGGAGAGTTGGCATGATAGGCCGGCTCGCGAGAGGTTGTCCCTCGGGAAAAATCAGAGCGACGACAGGAATTCCATAACCCTGAAATTCAAATTTGCCGGGCATTCTAAGTATCTTTATTATTCTATTCCCCTCAACAGCGAAAGTGCAATTTGTGTGACCCCGCCCGCTGTTCCAGTTACATTTGTTAGCGCGGTAATGGAGATAACCGGCAATAGAAATTTATGTTTGTCGTCTATGTCCAGGTCATGAAGGGCGTAAAGAAAATCATTTCCTCCCCTGTAGGATTTGATTGTATCAACAACTAGAGAAGTAATCTGGGGCCAAGCAATTCCTATTTCACTGCCCTGCAACGCTGCTATTAGGTCCTCCTTTGTATTAAAAAAGGGAAATTTTGTGTACTTTGCGGTTCCTCCATATGAGCGGACGATATTACAGAGCATGATATCAAGTGCGGAATGAACATTATGAATAGCATCGCCAATAATTAGGGGGATACTTTCCGGGACTGGTTTGGTCATCTTGTAATTGAGAACATACTCCCCAGTTTTTGCATCTTCTTCAACGCCAATCCGGCAGAAATCAGTACTAACAAACGCCTTAATGGCTTTATCAAGTTCGTCGATATGTTGTTTGGCCCTTTCAATCTTTTGTCTTGGCTCATAAAACGCATTCTGCATCTAAATTCTCCTACCCATATAACTATGATGAGTTTATCGATTTACAATGAAAACAATACCCTTCCTATCAACGTTCAATTGTCTTCGTCACCTCTCCCTGCTTGATTTGCCACGCGTCGAAATCACGCGCCACGGCAACCTTGGGGTCATGGCCGGCGCCTCGGCTAGGGTGTAACCAACCCGACAATTGTTCATGCCTTGGTGCGCACCTTCTTCAGCAACGCCTCGGCGGGCACCCCCAATTCAAAGTGCAGTTTCCTTATCATGGATAGCGAAAGCCCTCGCTTGCGGCGGAGAACTTCGGAAACCCTACCAGACCCGCCGATATATTCCTCGAGGTCAGTGCGACTTAAGCCTCGGCTCTCCATGAAGTATTGCAGGGCCTCAACGGCGTCCGGCGCTTCGATTGGATAATGCTCATCCTCGTATTTCTCTACTAGGGTAGATAGAACATCGAGATAATCGCCTTCTGGAGTATTAGGTTTCGCATCAAAGACTCGCTCGATCTCTTCTAGAGCCTTTGTGTAGTCCTTTTCGTTTTTTATTGGTTTGATTTCCATGTGCCTGCTTTCCGATCAAATCGTTTCGGCGTCTATTCTGTCATATGCCGCATGCGTGCCAATGAAACGGATAAAGACTAAAGACTTTGCATAGTTGATCTTAACCACTATGCGGTACTGGTTGCCCTTGATATTGAACACAGCCCTGTCGCCCTTCAGAAGGCTGACTGTCGCGTAGATGCTCCTTAAGTCAGTCGGCTTCTTCCAGTTTGCGTTCCTGACGTCTGCATACCAGGCTTTCAGGGCCTCTTCCGTTTCTGGATGTTCCTGCCAATATTCTCTTAAGGTGCTTCGCGCTAGGATCCGCATGGTCATAATAGCACAAATCCTCCCGTTTTGGTAGGTCTATTTCCTTCCTCTAACTTTCCACCTTCGTCACTTCGCCTCGTTTGATCTGCCACGCGTCGAAATCCCGCGCCACGGCCACCTTGGGGAAGATCGCCTGCGCCTCGGCCAGCACGCCGCTTTCGCGGTAGCGCCGCGACACGTGGGTGAGCAGCAGCTGCCCTACCCCGGCTTCCTTGGCTAGCTCGGCGCCCTGGCGCGCAGTGAGATGGGCGAACTCCTTGGCCATCTCGCGCTCCTCTTCCAGGTAGGTGGCTTCGATCACCAGCGCGTCGGCGTTGCGGGCGTGGTCCAAAATATCGTCGGTGCGCCCGGCGTCGCCGACGTGCACTAGTTTGGTGCCAGGGACTGTTTCGCCCAGCACCTCATCGGGTTCCACCGTTTTTCCGTTTTCCAGCTTAACCGCATTGCCGTCCACCAGCTCGCGGCGCAGCGGACCCGGAGGCACGCCCAGCGCCTCTGCCTTCTCCGGCAAGAAGGGGCGGTGGGCCTTCTCCTCGAAGACGAAGCCGTAGCAATCGGGTCCGCGATGGTAAACCGGAAAGGCGCGCACCTGGAAATCATCGCTTTTGAAGATCACGCCGGGTTCGATGGCGCGTAAGGTCACTTTCACCGGGCTTTCGCCTTTGCCGATGACGCGCACGCCGTACAGCAGGGCGTCCACACGTTCCAGCGTCCAGGCGCCCGCCAGGATCTCGACATCCTCCAGCGTTTCCCAGCGCGTCAGCGTGGAAAACAATCCCGCCAGGCCGAGGATATGGTCCAGGTGCCCGTGGGTCAGCAAGATGTGGTTGAGCCGCTTGAAACCGAGACCGGATTTCAGGATCTGGCGCTGGGTGCCCTCGCCGCAATCTACCAGGAAGCGATGCTCGTTATGTTTCACCAGGTGCGCGGACAGCCCGCGATGGATGGACGGCGCGGAGGCGGAGGTGCCTAGGAATACGAATTCGAACAATGATGCCTCGCTTGTAGGCGTATTGTAACTGTAGCCCTGCCCCAGTTCGTCATTGCGAGAAGGCGCTTAGCGCCGCTTTTAACGGCGCTGCCGACGAAGCAATCTCGAATACGTAAATCAATTGTTTGATCAGCCTGTCGTACGACCAACATAATTTGCCCGCATTGGATTCGGATTCGAGATTGCCACGCTTCGCTATCTCCTGCGGAGAGTAGCTCGCTCGCAATGACGAAAGGGCGCACGGCCGTGCGCCCCTACTACTACTACGGCAATTACGGTGGGGCTTTGTTCAACCTGCCAGGCTAATATGCACAAAAAAAAACTTTGTGCCCTTTGTGTCTTTGTGGTTAGTGTTCTGAACTAATCGGCTCTGCTATACTCGATTCGAGATTAAATGGCTAAAACCATGGCTCGCACACGGAAACCAGGCAGCAGCAAACGCAAGCCCGCGGCCGCGCAACCGCGCGTCTGGCCCGCCATGGTCAAATTCTGGCTGGGCATCTCCCCCGATCGCAAGCTGGACGCGCTCGGCGTACTTATTGCTTTGCTCGCCGGACTCACCTTGCTGATGACTCTCTCCGGCACGCCGGGCGGCATCGGCGATGCTTACATTCGTTTCTGGCGCCGCACGCTGGGTTGGGGTGTCTACGTCTTCCTGCTGGCGCTGGTCGTGCTGGGCATCTGGCTGGTACTGCGCCACTTCAATCGCATCCCGCAATTGCACCTGCGCCCGCTGATCGGCGCAGCGCTATTGTTCGGCAATCTGCAATTCTTGCTGCACGCCCTCTCGTTTCCCGAAGATGCTGAGATCGCGCGCACCATGGCCGCGGCCGGCGAGGGTGGCGGCAGCCTGGGCGCAATGTTTTATCTTTGGCTGCACGAGGGCCTTGGTTCGGCTGGCATGTGGGTGTCGACTTTGGCCTGGCTGTTGGTCGCCATATCGCTCACCTTCGAATTTTCTCCGTTGAATTTTATCGATTGGATTGGTTCCGTTTTTCAACGTGTGCGCGAGCGCCGCGAGCTGGAGCGCGCTCCGCTGCAACCCTACACCCCTCCTCCCAATTACGAAACTGCGGCCCGCGCCATCGAAGCCGCCTCCTCATTGATGCCGCCCCCGCAATTTGAGGAGGAGTTCGAGCAGCTCAGTGAAAAGATGGAAGATGGGCGCCAGAAACCCGCCTGGGTGCTGCCACCCCTGGAAGATATGCTGGATCCCGGCGACAAGCTGGCCTACAACGAGGTGCTGGAAAAACAGCGCGCCGCGCATATCGAAGAAACCTTGCGTTCCTTTGGCGCCCCGGCTACGGTGGTGGAGATTAACCGCGGTCCTACCATTACTCAATTCGGTGTGGAGCCAGATTTCGTCGAGACCCGCGGCGGGCGCACTCGCGTGCGTGTGGGCAAGATCGCCGCGCTCGCCGACGACCTTGCGCTGGCCCTGGCTGCCTCGCGCATCCGCGTCCAGGCGCCGGTGCCCGGCAAAGGTTACGTGGGCATCGAGGTGCCTAACGAACAAATTGGCCGCGTGGCGATGCGCGACGTGATGGAAAGCGAAGCTTTCCGCCGACTGAAATCCCCGCTGCGTTTTGCCCTGGGGCAGGACGTGGCCGGCAACGCCGTAGCCGCCGACCTGGCGGCGATGCCGCACCTGCTCATCGCCGGCGCCACCGGCTCCGGCAAATCGGTATGCGTGAACGCATTGATCTGCGGCCTACTGATGAACAACACGCCGGAAACTCTGCGCATGATCATGATCGACCCCAAGCGCGTCGAGCTCACCGGCTACAACGGCGTGCCCCATTTGCTGACCCCGGTGATCGTGGAGATCGACCGCGTGGTCGGTATCCTGCAGTGGTTAATGCACGAAATGGACAAGCGCTACCAGAAATTTGCCAAGGTGGGGGCGCGCCACATCACCGATTTCAACGCCCGCATTTCGCAAGACGGCGGCGAAATTCTTCCTTATCTCGTAGTAATTATTGACGAGTTAGCTGACCTGATGATGGTGGCGCCCGATCAAACCGAGCGTCTGGTTACGCGCATGGCGCAGTTGGCGCGCGCCACCGGCATCCACTTGGTTATTTCCACTCAGCGGCCTTCAGTGGACGTGGTCACCGGACTCATCAAAGCCAACTTCCCGGCGCGCATCGCCTTCGCCGTTGCCTCCGGCACCGACAGCCGCGTCATCCTCGATCAGCCCGGCGCCGAGCGCCTGCTGGGTCGTGGCGACATGCTCTTCCAGCCGCCGGATGCGCCCGCACCGGTCCGCCTGCAGGGCGCTTTCCTGGCGGAAAGCGAAATTCTACGCATCGTCAGCCACTGGCGCGCCTTTGCCGGCAGCGCCGAGCCGGTTCACTTCCAGTCTGCCGACGCGCCGCCCGCGGGCGTGCCGCTCAAGCAGATGCCCATTTGGGAGGAGATCGCAGAGATCCAGGAAGAGAGCGAGCAGGATCCGGTATTCAAGGACGCCGTGGACCTGGTGCGCCGCCGCGGCCGCGCCTCCATATCAATGCTTCAACGCCGCATGGGCATTGGCTACACCCGCGCCGCGCGCATCATCGAGATGATGGAAGCCAAGGGCATCGTGGGGCCCGCGCGCACCGGCGCCCAGCACCGCG
>JAMCZK010000032.1:5857-8051 GCA_023485685.1 Chloroflexota bacterium
GCCACCGGTAGGGGAATAGTTTTATGTGTTAGCTCTAAAACCAGGGATTGATAATCCAGAACATATGTGCTATAATGGATAGAGACAACCTCGCTGAGTTACATTACATAACTCATATCGATAATTGTCATCGATATTTGAAGGTGGTCTGGTATGCAACGCAAGATCAGCTAAACTTCAGCATATTTCAATTGCCTTGCCTAATATCCAAGAACTAAGGAGTAAGGTTAGGGTTCCAAACGGGTTGCGTCTTCATGAATACGTTAACCTTTATTTACATGCAAGAAATCCAATGCTTTACGTTAGAAACAATATGCATCAGGATTTGGCAGTGTTAAGAATCCGTACTGATGTTCTCGATATAACTGGAGCGATAGTAACTGACGGAAATGCTTCAAGCCAATATACGGCTTTCTATCCATCTCCAGCAGGACTATCATTTATCGATTCGGAGAAAGTTTTCGCTGAATATTGGAACTCTTATGATCAAATCCAACATTGGAGAAATGCTAGAATGAGGTGCGCCGAATTATTAATCCCTTATCATCTCCCTTCAGAATTTATCTTTGGTGCATATACATCTGGAACCGAAGCGGCCGAAAGAATCCTGGGAATCAAATCCACGTGCGATGTTCAAGTTAATCCGTGGTTCTTCTTTCAATGAGCGGGAAGGAGAGTAATAAAATGGTAAAGGTCAAGGTCGGTGACATATTTGAGTCAAAAACTCAGACACTTGTTAACACTGTTAATTGCGTTGGAGTAATGGGAAAGGGTATCGCTTTGGAATTTAAAAAGCGATACCCGGCGATGTATAAAGATTATGTTCGTAGGTGTGAGAGGGGAGAGGTCAAACTCGGAATTCCATATCTATATAAAACCACGGTTCTACCTTGGATTATTAATTTCCCAACAAAAGACCATTGGCGATCGTTAGCCAAACTTGAAGATATCGTACTAGGGCTCGAGTATTTGATAAATCATTACAAGGATTGGGGTATTACCAGTTTAGCAATGCCTCCATTAGGGAGTGGACTCGGTCAGCTTGAATGGAGTCTTTCCGGTCCTGTGCTATATCAATATCTTAGCAGGATGGATATTGAAATTGAATTATATGCGCCATTCGGGACACCAGAAGATGAGCTTAAGTTAAGCTTTCTGAAATCGAAGATCCATCCCGGTCAATTTCCGCTAAGGAGGCCGGAATTCGCATGGGTTACCCCTGCTTGGTTTGCATTAGTTGAAATTCTAAAACGAGTTGAGGATCAACCATATCATCCACCTGTAGGTCGAACGAGTTTTCAAAAGATGGCTTATGCGGCTAAATATAGCGGAATTCCACTTGATATCAATTTCGTAAAAGGGTCATATGGCCCATTTTCTCCTGAATTAAAACAAAAGATTAGTCGTCTTTTGAATAACAAGCTAATAAGGGAAGAAACATTTGGGCAGATGATAAAAATAATTGTTGATTCATCTTACACATTGGCCAATCAAATATATGGGCCGGAAATACAACAATGGGAAGATCAAATTAAAAAGGTAAGTGATCTCTTTATGCGCGTCGATACGAAACAGGCTGAAGTTATCGCAACAGTTATTTTCGCTGAAGAAGAACTACGCTCCCGCGATGCAAAAAGGCCGACCGAAGAGCAGGTGGTTAATGCGGTAATGCAATGGAAGGAGTTGAGACGTCCGCCTCTAGTGGCAACTTATGTTGCTAATACGGTCCGAAATCTTGCAGCCTTAGGATGGCTTGATGTAAAAGCTAGTCCAGATCTAAAAATCCAGCCGGAGCCAGCGTTCTAAGGCCCACGATCCCGGCCAGGATTATGAAACTGTTGTTTGACTTACTTGACAAAAACCTCCGATTCACCACTTTTACAATAACTCATGCTATATTGCTCCCGAGTAAGGTGGGCGAGATGAAGAACCATCTCCATTTCAACGGGATTCGCGCAATGGGAAGCCGGCAGCCGCTAGCGGTACCACAGCCGCCTTCGGCGTGCCGAGGCGCCGGTACCGGGCCCCGGGAACGCTTTGGCCAGGCGTTTGCCTGATACCAGTGCGCTAACGGACATCCTGCCAGCTTCGGCCGAGGACTTCAAAGGCGTCCGGCCCCTAGTGCGAATCCTTGCCCATCGTACTCGAACCTTAACATACCTACCACAACTACCACATCGACCACAATCCGAAT
>JAMCZK010000032.1:8061-55322 GCA_023485685.1 Chloroflexota bacterium
GAGGGGTTTTCTGGCGCAGCCTACACTATCGACACCATCGCCGGAATCGACGACATCTGCTCAACCGACACACGCCGAGGGTCAGCCTTGCGAAGAGCCTGCCCTGAGCGAAGCGAATGGGTTGGACTTGAAGTCAACGTCGATTTGTATCCAACCTTCGCAAGGCTTAACCTTGCAATGAAATGCATTCTGCATTTCATTGTCATTTCGACGAGGTGCAACCGAGGAGAAATCCCTTTGGATCTGCTAACGGACGCGGTTTCCAGAATCCGTTTGCAAAGGGATTTTTCCCTCGTCGCCGCAAAGCGGCTCGCTCGGGACAAGCCTTCTCATCTTCGGCCGAAGATGGCTGCGGGCAAAAGAAGCTCGCTATCGTCCGGCCTCATGCTCGAATCCCTGCCTATCATCTGTATGGGCGGGTCTTAGACCCGCCCATACAATACCTACAACCTATACAACATTGACAACATCTACAAAACCTACAACATCTACAATTTCGACTGAATCGATAACATCTACTCAACCTACAACGCTCCACAGCCTTGCGAAGGTTGGATACGAAACAACCTTGTCTTCAAGCCCAACCTTCGCAAGGCTAAACAAAAAAGCCGCCCGTTCCCGAGCGACTTTTATCCTTTTGCCATTCTCCTTAAATCCTTGCTTCTCACGGTCTTGCGCCGAGCACCAGATCGATCTGCATTTCCTGTTCATCTCGAATCAAGGTTAGCGTTACGGTTTCCCCCGGACTCTTGTGGGTGAACAGGTACGAGATCAGTTCGTCGAAATTCTTGACGGCGATGCCATCGATGGCGGTAACGAAATCGCCCGCCTGCACGCCCGCCTCGTCCGCAGGCCCACCGTTGGCTACCGATTCGATCAGCGCGCCGTCGGTGCGGTCCAAGCCCAGTTGCTGCGCTTCGGCCAAGCTGAGTCCGCTGACGCTGGAGATGCCCAGATACGGATAGGCAAAATCACCTTGGGTGATCAGACTGGGAACTACTCTCGCCACGATATTGCTGGACACAGCAAAGCCGATGCCGGTGTTCAGTGCATCACCGCCCTCCGTAGAAGCAAACGAGCGAATGGCGCGGTTCACACCCACCACCTCGCCGTTAAGGTTCAGCAACGGGCCGCCAGAGTTCCCAGGATTGATGGCCGCATCCGTTTGAATCAAATCGCCGGCGCTGAAAAATTGGCCGGTTTCCGAGGGGTTCATCGATTCCATGCTGCGCCCCAGACTGGAGACAATGCCGGTGCTCATGCTGCCGTTGAGACCAAACGGGTTTCCGATCGCCACCACGTACTGGCCTACTTGCAGCGCTGAAGAGTCGCCGATTTTCAGGGGATGCAATTCGGAAGGGGGCGCCTCCACTTTGATGACGGCCAAATCGGAATCCGTATCTTCGCCAACTACTTCCCCCACCGCCTTGAACCCGGAGGTGAAAGCAACTTCGATATACGTTGCGCCTTGAACCACATGGTAATTGGTGACGATATGCCCTTCGGTGTCATAAACCCAGCCGGAAGCCTGCCCCCCGCCCAGGTCCGTCGCCACGTTGATGGAAACAACGCCGGGGCTGACTGCTTCGTATAGCGAGACCAAAGCTTCTTGTTGCGAAACCAGATCACTGGAAATTTGAATCGTCTGAACAGTTGGTGAAACATTATCTGCTGCGCCCGAGGTCAGCTCACTGAGCGGGCCGACGGCGAACTGGCAGGCGGCTGCGCTCAGCACCAATATAGAGAGCAGCAGGGCGATGGGGCGAATTGTTTTGCGTGTCATTGCGTGTCCTTTTCTTTGTCCTCTTTCATCATGGATGTTCATGTTTTCGAGCCGCCAGCCAGCTCTTGGAAAAATCTGCGCTGTTCGTCGGTTAGATTCTTGGGCAGGCGTACGTTGATCTTGGCGAACAGGTCGCCGCGTTGTTTGTTGTTCTTGAGCAGGGGCATGCCGCGCCCTTTCAGGCGAATGGATTGCCCGGGCTGGGTTCCCGCGGGGACCTTGAGTACAACTTGTCCATCGAGTGTGGGCACGCGGACTTCGCCTCCTAGCACGGCTGTATACAGATCGACTTCGACTTCGGTATGCAAATCATCGCCTTCGCGCTTGAAGCGCGGGTCGTCTGCCACCTCAATGACGAGGTAAATATCGCTGGGTTGCCCGCCGCGGCCTGCCGGCCCGACGCCGGCCATGCGAACCTTGGTGCCGCTGCGCGCCCCGGCAGGGATCTTTACCTCCAGGCGCCGGCCATCCAACTGCATCAGGCGCGTGCCGCCGCGAAAAGCCTCTTCGAGACTCACGGTTACCGGCTGCTCATAAACAGGCTGCCGCGCAACCCGGCCGCGACGCCCTCTGGGTTCAAAGCCGCCCAGGCCGCCAAAGACCTGCTGGAAGAAATCGGAGAAACCGCCCTGGCCAAATAGGTCGTCGATGTTGCCGCTGTATTCCACATGGACACCGCCGGGTTGGCCCGTGGTCCATTGGCCCCAGTCAAAACCGCCGGATGGCGCACCCTGGCGCTGCCAGCGCGAGTAATCCGCCCCCAGGCGGTCATAGTGGGCGCGTTTTTCAGGGTCGCTGAGCACCTGGTAAGCCTCATTGGCTTCCTTGAATGTATTTTCGGCGTCCTTGTTATTCGGATTGCGGTCGGGGTGATATTTAAGCGCCAGTTTCCGATAGGCTTTTTTTATTTCGTCCTGGCTGGCTTGCCTGCCCACCCCTAGTATCTGGTAATAATCCTTGTATTCCATGGGGGCTAATGGCTAACCATTCGATTGGCATCCGTATTGTAAGACTCGCTGATTTGGAGTCAATAACTCCCATTTCGAATTAATAGAACTCTAACTACTCATCCGTGCTAAGATTCCCACGCCTTGCCCAAGCGATTGCTTCTTGCCGTGGCCGACCCCGCAGTGGCTGCGCAGGCGGCCGATGAGATTTTCAGCCCCGCGGGTTACAGCGTTACCCAGGTGCATGATATAGCCGCCCTGCGGGCTTCGTTGCGTCGCGGCAAGCTTCCTGACCTGATCTTCATTGGAAATCCACTGCCCGGGGGCGACGCGTTTAAGCTGGTCGCGGACTTGAAGGCAGAATACCCCACTTTGCCCATTATCATGCTTGCCAAAAAGGCAACCACCGGAGACCTGCTGCGCAGCATGCAGGCTGGGCTGGTCGATTACATCGGATTGCCCCTGGAGCGCGAGGCGGCCTTGAGCGCCGCGCGGCGCGGCATGGAGCAGAAGAAGCTGTGGGAAGGCTGGCTGAAGCGGGAGACTGGGCGCATCACCGGTTCCTTGAACCAGCGCCTCTCTGAAATGGAGGCCATCCTGCGACAGGTGAACGACGGCGTATTGGTGGTCGACAAGGCCAATCGCATCTTGATGGTGAACCAGGCTCTGCGTCAGACGTTTGGTTTGGGCGATGCCGATTTCACTGGGATGTCCATAGAGCAGGCCGTGGCAAATCCTACTCTGGTGGAGGCGCTCAAAGCGGACGGCGACCGCCACGAAGTACAAAACAAAGCCGGCCGCGTATTCCATGTACGCGTTTCGCGCATCCCCGAAGTGGGTACGGTGGCCAGTTTGCATGACATCAGTTACCTGAAGGAACTGGACCGGCTCAAGGGAGATTTTGTCAACACGGTTTCCCACGATTTGCGCTCCCCGTTGACTGCCATCCTTGGATACGTTGAACTCATTGAGCGCGCTGGCAAAGTAAATTCCCAACAGTCTGAATTCATCAATCGCGTGAAATCCAGCGTCTATGCCACCACGACGCTGATAGACGATCTACTGAAATTGGGCCGGGTGGAGGTTGGGGCGCTGGATGAAGTGACCCCGGTAAACATGAAACTGATCGTGGTCAACGCGCTGGCGGCCTTTCAGCCACAGGCGCAGGAAAAGGGGCAGACCCTGCGGCTTCGCAAAACAGGCGATCTGCCGGCGGTGCTCGGCAGCCGCACCCAGTTGAGCCAGATGGTGGATAACTTGATCGGCAATGCAGTCAAGTACACGCCGCCGGGTGGGCAGATCCGAGTGATGCTGCGCGAAGAGCAGAACCAGCTAATCTTGCACGTGGCCGACAACGGACCCGGCATCCCACTGGAAGAACAAGGGCGCATCTTTGAGCGGTTCTACCGGGCCAGTAATGCTCCCAGCGGAGTTTCCGGTACTGGGCTGGGATTGGCCATCGTGAAGACCATTGTGGATAATCATCGCGGCCGCATTTGGGTGGATTCGAAAGCGGGAGGGGGAGCGGTCTTTACGGTGGTGCTGCCGGTGGCGAAGGAAAAATAGGGCTGCTGTAACGCTTGACGTTTAGCGCAACACGCTATAGAATGGCGATTAAGAGCTTTGCTGATAAAGAAACCGAAAAGATATTTGCTCGGGTTCGTTCTTCAAAACTGCCGCAGGACATGCAACAGTTAGCCTATCGGAAATTGCGAATATTGCACAACGCGTATTCGATCCAAGACCTTCGCGTCCCACCCTCCAATCGCTTGGAGAAATTGCGTGGCGCGCGGGAAGGGCGGCACAGTATCCGCATCAATATCCAATGGCGTATTTGCTTTATCTGGGAAGACGGCAATGCATATCGAGTAGAAATCGTTGATTACCATTAGGAGAATAATGCCTGCTAAATTGCATCCTGTTCACCCCGGTGAAGTTCTGCTAGACGAATTTCTTAATCCTATGGGTATAAGCCAGAATCGCCTGGCTTTGAGCATTGGTGTTCACCCACGCCGAATCAATGAAATCGTTTTAAAGAAGCGATCGATGACTGCAAACACCGCTCTTCGTTTAGCTCGTTTCTTTGGTAATTCTCCACAATTCTGGCTGGGCTTGCAAATGGATTACGATTTGGATGTTGAAAGCGATGAGCTGGGGGGAAAAATTGAAAAAGAAGTACGGACTCTGGCTTCTGCAAAACGTTAATTGGAATTACGTCGTGAGATTTTTAACAAAACCGCGCATGATTTCCACTCCTTCACCAATATCCCCATAATCTGTAACGGTCATTCCCGGCATCGTGTTGCCCGTCAGCATTTTCGATACGCGGACGCCGCGTCGATAAATGCACAGCACCGGCTTGTCGCGCTCGAGTGCGTAACTGATTTCGTAGCCCACGCCATGTGATGGCGTGCTGACTTCGGCGATCAGGACCTGGCTTTCATCGATCCAGCTCGTGTCGCGGCGATAGACTTCGTCAGGCTCGGGTGAACCTTCCATGGCCTGCCAGGCAGGTCCGGCGTTTATGGCAGTGGGAATTTCATGTCCATCCGCCAACAACGCGTCCACGAGCTGTTGGTATACGGCTTCGTCCTGGCGCCCGCCCACGATGGCGCAAGCGAAGTAGATTTTCATCCCTCGTCACCGCTAACTAGCGGCTCCTCGGGACGGCGTTTTCGTGTCTGAATATCCGCGAGGATGCTTATGGTGCCAATCCCAGGCGCTGCTGATGATTTCTTCCAGGCCGGAGTGTTTGGCTTCCCAGCCAAGCTCTTTCTGGATGAGCGCGGGTGAGGCGACCAGGCGGGCAGGGTCACCGGGGCGGCGCGGCGTCTCCAGCGCGGGGATCGGGTGCCCGGTCACTTTACGCGCCATCTCCACCACCTCGAGCACGGAATAGCCGTGCCCGCTGCCCACGTTGTAGACAACCCTTTCCTTGCTTTCCAGCGCGCCCAAAGCCAATAGGTGCGCTGAGACCAGGTCGGCCAGGTGGATGTAATCGCGAATGCAGGTGCCATCCGGCGTTGGGTAATCGGCGCCGAAAATCGCTACGCTTTCGCGCTGCCCCAGGGCTACCTGCAGAGTCAGGGGAATGAGGTGGCTTTCAGGATAATGGGCTTCGCCGCGGCCCGGCAGGGCGCCGGCGGCATTGAAATAGCGCAGAGCCGCATAGCGCAGTCCGTGGATTTGCTGGTAGCGGCCTAGGATATGTTCGATCATCAGCTTGGTCTGGCCGTAGGTATTCTGTGGATCCAGCGGCGACTCCTCATCGAGAGCCGATTCACTGGTGCGATATATGGCCGCTGAAGACGAGAACACAAATCGGCCGATACCCGCCTGATGGACTGCCTCGATGAGTCGTAGCGAACCTTCCAAATTGTTACGAAAATATTTGCCGGGATTCTGCATACTTTCCCCGGCTTCAATGAAAGCAGCGAAATGCAACACCGCGTCAACCTGTTTCGCCTTCAACGCGCTATCCAATGATTTGCCATCCGACAGTTCGGCTTCGATGAACTCGGCCCCCTTTGGGATTGCCGCCCGGTGGCCGGTGACCAGCGAGTCGTAAACGGTTACCTGGTGGCCTTGCGCCAGTAACTCGGCGGCCACCGCCGACCCGATGTAGCCCGCCCCGCCAGTGACAAAATACCTCATTAGTTAGTCCTTGTTCTTCTCTACAAGCTCCAGTTTGGCAAAGGCAGCCATTACCTTTTTAAGGCCGACATCCTCGAAGAAGATATCGACTACCTCGTCATCATCCTGGATACGGCTGTTGAGCACCATGCCTTGACCCCAGGCCGGGTGGCGAACGTTCATTCCCGGTTTGAATTGTGGCTGCAAAATGGGCGCCGATTCTTTTGGCGGCAGCTCCCATCGATCCGGGCGGAAGGGATGCTCCAGTCGCGTCTGGTTTCCGCCTTGGATGAGTTCATCAGGCAGGTCGTCCAAGAAACGGGATGGGATCACGGCCTCCGAATACCCATGGCTGTTGCGATAGATGTCGTGCAGCAAAATGAGTTCGTTCTTGGCGCGGGTGATGCCCACGTAGAAGAGTCGGCGTTCTTCCGCCATTTCTTCCGGGTCATCGAAAGAGCGCGAGTGCGGCAGCATGCCATCATCCAGCCCAGTAATGAAGACCACAGGGAATTCCAAACCTTTTGCCGCGTGTAGTGTCAGTAAAGTGGGCACCTCAGCGGTTTCGTCTAGTGTGTCCTGGTCGGAGATCAGGGCAATGTTCTCTAGGAACTCACCCAACCCGCGGTCTTTGTATTCGGACGCCAGGCGGCGCAATTCCTGCACGTTATCCCAGCGGTCAACGCCTTCTTCTTCGGGACCTTCAGCCAACAGGTGACCGTGGTAATCCACGTCGGCCAGGATGCGGTCCATCAACTCCATGGGGTCGGCCTCCGCGGCCAGCGCGTGCCAACGCGCCAGCAATTTGCCAAATGACGTCATGGCTTGCAAAGCGAGCGAAGACAATGTCGAAAAGATTGGATCGTGGGGGTTTTCTCCGAGTCGCATCACTAACAAGCCGGGCGTAGTCTTCTGCGCCAGTGCCAGAGTGCGCAGCGCGGCTTGTGCTTTCATGCCGATGCGACGGGTCGGCACATTGATGACGCGGCCCAGGCTGGCTTCGTCACTCGGGTTGTAAGCCAGCCGCAAGTAACAAAGCATATCTTTCACTTCGCGGCGACCATAGAAGCGCTGAGCGCCCACCAGCTTGTAGGGTAGATTGGCTTGTAGGAAGGCTTCTTCGATTACGCGAGACTGCGCGTTGACGCGATACATCACGGCGAACTCGCCTGGCCTGGCTTTTTTGTTGGCTACTGCGGCCGCGATAGTGTCCACAATAAAACGCCCAGCCTCTTCTTCGTTCAATACCTGGTGCAGTTCGATCTTCTCACCGGCGCCGCGCTCGGTGAATAGCTGTTTGCGCGTGCGATGCGGATTGCGGTCGATCACTGCCATCGCCGCGTCCAGAATGCGCTGGGTGGAGCGATAATTCTGCTCGAGCAGGATCACTTGTGCGTCCGGAAAATCTTGTTCGAAGCGCAGCACATTGCGATAATCGGCGCCTCGCCAGCGATATATGGATTGGTCCGTGTCGCCCACTACATACAGGTTGTGGTGGAAACATGCCAGGTGCTTCAATAGCACATACTGCGCCTGGTTGGTATCCTGGAATTCGTCCACCAGGACGTGCTCAAAACGCTGAGCATACTTCTTGCGCGTCTCGACATTGTCATCCAATAGTTTGGCTGTCCACAGCAGCAGGTCGTCGAAATCGACCGCGTTGCTAGCCAGCAGCATTTGCTGGTAGCGCTGGTAAACACGCGCGATCACCTCGTCGCGGTAACTATTGATGGGGAGATCCTCGGGCAGTTGCAATTCATTCTTTGCCTGCGAGATGCGCGCGTGCACACCCACAGGACGGTGCATCTTCTCGTCGATGTTCATTTCCCGGATGGCATTGCGAACCAGGCTGACCTGGTCATCCGTATCGTAGATGACAAAGTTTTCGTTAAAAGGCAATGAGGCCGCCTCCACGCGCAGGAGCCGAGCGCAAATGGAGTGGAAGGTGCCCAGAGTTAGGCCACGGGGTTTGCCGCCCAGCAGGCTTTCTACCCGGGAAACCATTTCCTTGGCTGCCTTGTTGGTGAACGTGACCGCAAGGATATGGTACGGTTGGACGCCTAATTGGCTGATCAGGTAGGCGATTCGGTGGGTGAGTACCCGTGTCTTTCCCGAACCCGGCCCCGCCAATACCAGAACAGGCCCCATACCAGCGGTCAGCGCCTGCTGCTGCTGGGAGTTTAGTCCCGTTTTCAGGTCGACCATGCCGAGGATTGTACTGTATAGGTTAAAGCTGCAAGCCGAGTCCTATTGAACGCTTGCGCATGTCGTTGTATCATGGGTGCGAGAATCGACCCTTTCGGAGGTCATCATGGAGAGAAAGATCGGAGAAGTAACCCATTTCTTTGCCGGACCCAGCGCCGCGGTACTACGGCTTTCGTCGGAGCTGAAGATCGGCGATGAAATCCACATCGTTGGATTCACTACGGACTTAAGCGAAAAAGTGATGTCCATGCAGATTAACCACAACGATGTGAACAGCGCCAGACCTGGCGACGATGTTGCCATCCTGGTGAAGGACCGCGTGCGGGAAGGTGACGAGGTCTTTATGGTGGAGAAGGAGACCATGGCAGAGGCGCCCAAGATGCTGGCGCCAGAGGCGAAGCCGGTGACACCCGAACCGGTTGCCCCGCCGACATCAGCCCCGCCTATGGTTACGCCAAAGCCCTCAACCCCGAAAAGGGTTGCCCAGGTAGCCAAAGCCCCGGCTAAACCCAAGGCCAAGCCCAAGGTGAAGGCGAAGCCAAAAGCAAAAGCCAAGGCGAAGCCCAAGGCGAAAGCCAAGAAGGCTAAACCAAAAGCGACAAAGGGCAAGGCGAAGGCCAAGCCGAAGAAGAAATCACGGCGATAACGCCAATTGAGTGGGGGTAGGGAATTATCTCTGGGTACAATACCCGCCTCTGGGTATTTAAATTTGCCTCGCTTAATTATCCTTTTTGGATCTCTCCTGGTCATCTTGTTTTTGGTCTCCTGCGGCTCCGCACCCAGTCTGGAATCATTGGCTGTAACAGCTGAGCATATGGCAGGCACTGGCGTGGCGCTCACACTTACTGCCGCGCCTACAAGCACGCCAATACCCAGCGCGACTTTCACCGCCACATCTGCGCCAACGCAGATCCAGACCCCGGCAATAGAATTCCCCACAACGACAGCAACTGTTTTCATTGCAGTGGGTACTCAAGCCAACGCGCTTCCCACAGCGGTTTCCGCCGAGGGACGGGCAGATAAATCAGATAGCCAGACTTACTTGCTCCTGCAAAATAATACCGACCAGGTTATTTGGTTTATTATCGACAGTCCCATTTATCTCGAATACCGATTTTCGGATACGTTTGGAATACTGATCCCCCAAGGCGATTATCATTACCGCGCCTACATTGGAAGCAAAGGGCCAATCGAAGGAAGTTTCCATATTGGCAACCAGGACAAACACACCCTCGCCTTCACTGCAGGAAAAGTTCTTTTTCAAGGACCATGACGTTGAAAAAAACCCTCGTACTTTTGTTTTCTTCGCTGTTTTTTTTGCTTTCTGCTTGCGCTCCTGGGAGCTTGAGCGCTGACCAGTTGGAGGCTACCGCCAAAGATTTGTCCTCGACATGGATTGCGCTCACGTTGACTGCTCTGCCCACCAACACAGCGCTGCCCACAGCCACCTCACAACCCAGCTCCACGTTCACTCCGCTACCATCTCCATCACCCAGCGGAACAGCGCCTGTCTCGCCCACCTCGGCACCCACGTCTCTCCCTACCTGGACACCATATGGCCAGGCCGAGCCTGAGGCCTTTGCCAGCGCTCAAGCAAATAAATCCGACCTGAATGCGCCTTTGTTTTTTGAAAATAAAAGCGGAGAAGAGATTCAATTTGTCTTTCTATCGCCGCGCTACCAGGAATACAAATTCAAGGGCAACATGACGCTGATTTTGCCCGAAGGCCAATACAGCTACCGCGCCTGGATCGGCAAAGCCGGGCCATTCAATGGCAGCTTCAGTATCACCAATGGGGATAAACACGTTCTCACCTTCTACGCCGATAAGATTCATTTCTCAACGCCTTAATGTCTGGGAACTGGGGCTTGCTCGGTCATGAATGGGCGGTGCAATTGCTCAAAGGGCAGATTGGCTCTGGCCGCTTGCGCCATGCATATTTATTCACCGGGCCAGACGGCGTTGGCCGCCGCACGTTGGCGCTGCGCCTGGCCCAGGCGTTGAATTGCACTAACCCACCTGCGCCCGGAGAATTCTGCGGCGACTGCCGCGCCTGCCGGGGTTTTGCGCGCGCACAGCACCCCGACCTGTTAATTATCGAGCGTCAGGAGGGAGATCGCGAAATCAAGATCGCCGCGGTAAGAGAGCTGAGCCGCTCCCTATCGCGCACTCCGCTCGAGGCCCGCTTCCAGATTGCCCTCTTGTTGGATTTCGAGTTTGCCAGTGAAGAAGCGGCCAATGCCTTATTGAAAACGTTGGAAGAGCCAAGCCCCTCGGTGGTGCTCTGCCTCACCGCGCCCGACGCGGACAGCCTGCCAACCACTATCGTTTCGCGCTGCGAATTGCTGCGTCTGCGACCGGTGCCTGTCGCGCAATTGGCATCTGCTCTGGCAGCCCGTCTTTCCGTCCAGGTTGATAAGGCGGGGCTATTATCCAGTCTCAGTGGTGGGTGCCCCGGTCTGGCTCTCAAATGGCATCAGCAGCCTGAAGCCCTGGAACAGCGCACCGAATGGCTGGAGGCCGGGGAGAAACTGCTCTATGTCAATCGCGTGCAGCGATTTGCCTTCGCGGAAAAGGTCAGCAGGGATCGTGAAGCCCTGCGCGGTCTTCTGTTTGTGTGGCTGACTTTTTGGCGAGACCTGGTAATCTGCACAGGCCACTCTTCGGCGCCGATTTCCAACATGGATAAACAAGAAGCGCTCGACAATCTAGCGGCGCGTCTGACCCTGACGATGGCACAAAAGGCGCTCAGAGCCACCGAACGCGCCCTGGGGCAACTAAATACCAATGTGAATGCCCGGTTGGCAATGGAAGGGCTTTTACTTCAGCTTCCCGCGCTCTGAGGTGCCCGAGAACCCCGAAAGTATAGCTATGCTATACTGATTTTGAAGCGCATATTTTTAAAAAGAGACACTAAAACTACCCTTTAAGATGATGTCCACGAATGTTATCAGGGAAGGAGGGCGCACCAAGGCTTCCCTTGACCTGCTCTATCATATTAGCCACGAGCTGGCATCGGCGTTGGAGTTGCGCACGGTGTTGGAGCGTGTCATTAAGCTCTCCCTTGAGAATGTGAGCGGCGGTCGCGGCAGTATCATCGTGTTGGACGATAAGGGCAACCCGGTCGATTCCATTATCGTCGTCGGGAACAAAGTCATCCAGGAGACTACAGAACAACTTAAATTCACATTGGACCAGGGCCTGGCCGGCTGGGTGCGTAAAAACCATCAGGCAGCCCTGATACCGGACACCAGCCTCGACAAACGCTGGCAGCGTCCTGCCCGCGGCGAGGAAGCCAAGGCGGGGCCCAAATCCGTAGTAAGCGCGCCGCTGATCGTGCGCGACCAACTGGTGGGTGTGATGACGCTTACCCATCCCGAGATCGGTTTTTTCACTGAAGAGCATCTTAGTTTGGTTCAAACCATCTCTGATCAGGCGGCCTTCGCCGTGCTCAACGCCCGCCTGTATGCTGAGACCAAGCGCCGGGCCACTATTATGACGGCCATCGCCGATAGTGCTCGCGCCATTGGCGCCAGCTTACAGCTCGACGAAGTACTGCAGACTATCCTGGAACAGACCACTAAGGCCCTCGAGGTGGAGGCCGTATCCTTGGCGCTGGTGGAGCCGGGTGGCAAAGACCTGGTCTTCCGCGCCGCTACCGGCAAGCAAGGCAAGAAGGTGATCGGTTTACGCATCAGAATGGGGCAAGGAATCGCAGGGTGGGTAGCCAAAGCCGGAGAAGGCCTCATTGTCCGGGATGCACAGTCGGATCCGCGCTTTTTCGCTAAGGTTGACGAAGCGACCGGCTACAAAACGCGTGCCGTTGCTTGCGCCCCCATCCGGGCCAGGAAGAAAGTCATCGGCGTGCTGGAGGCGCTCAATCCCACGACGGGAACTTTCGACAACAATGACTTGCCGGTGCTGGAAGGCATCGGAAACCTGGCAGGCACCGCGATTGAGCACGCCCAATTGTTTGAGCAGATGGAAGCAGCCCGTACCCGCTATCTCGATTTGTTCGAGGATAGCATCGACCCCATCCTCATTACTGACTTAGATGGCAACATTATCGAGACGAACAAGCAAGCCGATTTTTTGATTGGTTTCGACAAAAAAACGTTGCAGCAGATGAATGTGCATACGCTGCATCAGGCCGATTACAAGGTGTTGGGCCAGGATATGGCCAAGGTCAAGGAAGGAGCCTCGGTTTCGTACGAATCGGTATTACAAGGCAAGGATGCAGACCAGATCTTCATCGATGTCTATGTCCACCGCATTACCGTGGATGGCGTGGAACAGTTGCAATGGATTCTGCGCGACATCACCGAGCGCAAGAATCTAGACACATTGCGTGAAGACCTGGCTTCCATGATTTACCACGACCTGCGCTCGCCATTGGCTAACGTGGTTTCGGGTTTGGACGTGCTCGAAATGATGTTGCCCAAGGACAAGGACCCTACCATTCGTTCTGTGCTCGATATCGCTATGCGTTCCACGGAACGCGTGCAGCGCCTGGCAAATTCGTTGCTGGACACCTCCCGCATGGAAGCCGGTCAGCGCATCGGCAGCCCGGAACCTACTCAGGTCATCGACTTGGTGCAAATGGCACTGGAGGCCGTGACGCCCGCTGCTCAGGGCAAGGAAGTGAAGATGGAAGCCGCGGTCCCCAAGGGTTTGCCGCGAGTAATGGCGGACGCGGAGATGATTCGCCGCGTGTTCATCAATCTCATCGAAAACGCCATCAAGTATTCCACTGAAGGGATGGTCGTCACTGTGGGCGCCAGGCGCGCCGGGGATTACGTGGAAATGTGGGTGCAGGATCAGGCACGCGGCATCCCCAAAGCAGACCAGGAGCGCATCTTCGAAAAATTTGCGCGCGTGCAAGTCAGCGCTGGGGCCACCGGTAAAACCAAAGGCCTCGGATTGGGGCTGGCTTATTGCAAGCTGGCGGTGGAAGGGCATGGGGGCAAGATTTGGGTGGAGAGCGAAGTGGGTAGAGGTTCACGATTCGCCTTCACCATTCCAATCGCACGTACAGGCCAATTGCAATGAAGAAAATTAAGAACCACATCTATTACGAAAACAATTTTACCGGCGCGACCGTGGGCGCGTTACTGTTCTCGAGCGATACAGTGTTGATCGACGCGCCGTTGAAGCCCGAAGACAGCCGCGCCTGGCTCTCTGATTTGCACAAAGCCGGGGCCAAGCCACGGCGCCTCGCCATAAATCTCGACTCGCATCCGGACCGCACACTTGGCACGCAAGCACTGGATGCACAAGTGTTGGCACACCGGGAAACCATACGCCAGTTCCGCCGCCGGGCGGCCATCTTCAAGGCGCTCAAGCAGGAGAGCGGCGCCGAATGGGAAGAGACGCCCGGACTCAGCGGGCTGCGCTGGGTGCTGCCGCGCATCACCTTTACGGATCACACTCTGCTGTATTTTGATGACCGCGAGCTGCGCCTGGAACTGCACCCGGGTCCTGGCCCTGGCGCCTGCTGGCTGGTTTCCCCCATGGACAAAGTCGTCTTTGTGGGGGACGCAGTTGTCATTGGGGAGCCTCCCTTCCTGGGGCAAGCCGATATCCCCGCCTGGCTCAAGCAATTGGATGTGCTAAGTTCGCGAACCTTCAAGGGTTTCACCATCATTGCCGGGCGCGGCGGCAAGGCGACAAGTAAAGACATTGCAGCCATGCGCCGTTTCCTGAAAACCGTGGAAGACAAACTGCGCCGCCTTGCCAAACGGAAATCCGCGGCAGCCGAGATCGACAAACTGGCGCCAAAGCTGGCGGACAAATTCAAAGCGCCGGCCAAGCGCAAGCTGCTGTATGTGCAGCGCCTGAAATACGGCATGCAGAATTATTTCACTCGTCGCTACCACCCCGCCAAAGCTCGCACCAACTAGCCTGATCTCGCCATGTCTAACTCAGCCTATCAACCTGTCTACTCGGTGAGTAGGGGCGGGCATCAGGAGTCCTTGCACTACGGCGCAATCGCTGTGGTCGCCGCTTCCGGTGAACTCCTGGCGGCTTGTGGCGATGCGCACTTATCGACCTTCCTGCGCTCTTCAGCCAAACCCTTCCAGGCCCTTCCCCTGATACTGGCCGGAGGTGTGCAGCATTACGGGTTCACTGCCCGCGAACTAGCGTTGATCTGCGCTTCACATTCGGGCACTGATGAACACGTAGAAGTAGCTGCCTCCATTCAAAAGAAGGTCGGCATTGACGAAGGCTTTTTACGCTGCGGAGTGCATCCACCGATGCACAAAACGACCGCCGAACGCCTGGAGAGGAGCGGTCAAGCATCATCGCCGAACCGGCATAATTGCTCCGGCAAACACAGCGGCATGCTGGCGTACGCCAAGCTGCGCGGCTGGCCGCTAGAAAATTACATCGATCCTCAACATCCAATGCAGCAGGAAGTTTTTGCGCTATTCGCCGAGATAGCCAGCCTCTCCGTAGACAAGTTGGCCATAGGCGTCGATGGCTGCTCCGCGCCCAATTGGGCTGCGCCGCTGTACAACACTGCTCTGGCCTACGCCCGCCTGATGGATCCCGCTGGGCTGCCCTTGGCCCAGCAATCAGCCTGCGAGCAGGTGCGCGAAGCTATGCTCGCCCACCCTGACATGGTGGGCGGTCCCGGACGCTTCGATACCGTCCTAATGCAGGTTGCCTCCGGGCAGATCCTTTCCAAGGGCGGCGCCGAAGGCTATCAGGGCCTAGGTCTCCGAGCAGGCGCGCTTGGCAAGGGATCTCCCGCCATGGGCGTCGCCCTTAAGATCGCCGATGGCGATGCCCGCGGCCGGGCCGCTCACGCTGCCTCTCTGGAAGTCCTGCGGAAACTGGGCGCGTTGTCTGGCGAGCAATTGGAACAATTGGCAGCCTTCGGCCCTCGCTGCACGGTTACTAATTGGCGCGGCCTGGAAGTTGGATACTCGGAACCCATCTTCGATTTGGAGAACCAGTAATGCAGATGGCGCGGCGCGCCAGGGCGGTCCATCAGCGTCTGTTGGATTTCTACGGCTATCCCCAATGGCGCAACCCTTTCCCGCCTTTGGATGAATTGGTTTCCACCATTCTGTCGCAAAATACCAACGACGCAAATCGGGACGTCGCTTTCAACGCTCTCAAACAGCGCTTTCCCACTTGGGAAGCACTGCGCGATGCGCCGGTAAAACAGGTGAAAGCGGCTATCCGCCCGGCGGGGCTGGCGAACCAGAAGGCGCCGCGCATCCAGGCCGTGCTGCGCTCCATCACCAAGGCGCGCGGTGAGTTATCGTTAGAGTTCTTGCGCGACCTGCCCGCCGAGGAAGCCAGGGCATGGCTGACGCAATTCAAAGGCGTGGGCCCCAAGACGGCGGCCATCGTGCTGCAGTTCTCGCTGGGCAAGCCTGCCTTCCCGGTGGACACGCACATCTACCGCGTCACCGGCCGCATCGGCCTGCGCCCCGCCAAAATGAACGTAGAAAAGGCCCATGCATATTTTGAGAACTTGTTCTCGCCTGACAGTTATTATGCCGCCCACCTGAATATCATCCGTCTCGGACGTGAGATTTGTGTGGCTCGCAAACCCAGATGCCCCGAATGCCCACTGAAAAACTTGTGCGATTATTACGAGAACGTCTATAAGCCTGCCGCAGCCAAATCGCCTTGACGTTCTTTGTTGCGCGCTTTATACTCAATTCAAATCACATTGCACGGGGAGCGTGCGACCTCATTTGGCCAAGCCAAATATCGGTCGCGTTGGAGAATCTACTCGGTTTCACCGAGTAACGATTCTCCAGCAAGCTGAGAGGCAGGCAGACACCTGCGACCCGCACACCTGATCCGGGTAATGCCGGCGGAGGAATGCCAAAACGTCATCTCCACCTCCGGCGCCCGCCGGAGGTTTCGTTTTGCAGGCTATCGTCTTGGCCAATGGGGATTTCCTTGCACCACCCGATCTGAGTGACCGGCTGGCGGCCGCTGACCTCTTCATCGCCGCCAATGGCGGAGCGCAGCATTGCCGCGCCTTGGGCCTGCGGCCCGATGTCATCATCGGGGACCTGGATTCTCTGGACGCATCGACCCGCGCCGATTGGGAAACGCAAGGTGTGCGCATCATCTCTTATCCTGTAGAGAAGGATCAGACCGACCTGGAACTGGCAATGTTATATGCCAAGGGTGCGGGCGCTGAGAAAATCTTGGTGCTCGGCGGCCTTGGTCGCCGCTGGGATCACAGCTTTGCCAATTTACTGTTGGCCGCGCATCCTCAATTCGATGGCGTCTCAATAATCTTTTTGCATGGCGATCAACGCCTGTTTATCATCAAAGGGAAACTGCACTTGCAGGCCGCGACAGGCGATCGTGCTTCCTTGTTGCCGTTAGGCGGCGATGCCAAGGAGGTCACCACGCGTGGACTGAAATACCCACTCAAGGGCGAAACGTTGATCTTCGGTAGCAGCCGCGGAGTGAGCAACGTTGTAATCAGCGAGGATGCCGAAGTCGAGCTGCAATCAGGAATTTTGCTCTGCGTAATTTCACCCAGCTGATCAGTCTTGCGAAGATCAGTTGAGCGGAACTTTGGTTACACATCAAACCTTCGCAAGGCTTAAAAGAGGTTCATATGAAAATTTCTTTGAAGTTCTTACTTTGTAGTTTGCTTCTGGGCGCCCTGGCCGCCTGTGCGCCCGCTGTCCCCGAAGGGCCGCGCACGCTTACCGTGATGACCCACGATTCCTTTGCGGTCTCCGAAGAGGTGGTGGCAGCCTTCGAGGCCGAGCATAATGCGGACGTCGTGTTCCTTAAGCTGGGCGATGCGGGCGAGGCCACCAACAAAGCTGTGCTGGCCGCCGACGTGCCGCTGGCGGATGTCTTCTATGGCGTGGACAATACTTTCCTGAGCCGCGCCCTGGACGGCGGCATCTTCGAACCTTACCAATCGCCGGTGCTGGCCGACATCCCTGATGAATTCGAATTGGACCCTGAGCATCGAGCCCTACCCGTGGACTATGGCGATGTCTGTTTGAATTACGACATCGCCTATTTTGCAGATAACGACACGGCTCCGCCTGCTAATTTGGAAGACTTGCTCAAACCCGAATATGCTAGCCTGTTGGTCGTGGAAAATCCGGCCACTTCATCTCCCGGCCTGGCGTTCCTGTTCGCCACCATCGGCCATTTTGGCGAGGATGGCTACTTGGATTACTGGCGAGGATTGGTGGCCAACGATGTGAAAGTAGTAAATGATTGGGAGACAGCCTTCTTTACCGAGTTCAGCCGCTGGGGAGGGGAGCGGCCGATCGTGGTTTCCTACGCTTCCAGCCCGCCCGTGGATTTGATCTTCGCCGAGGAGCCGGTGGACGCGCCGGTCACCGCTGCGGTGGTTTCTGACGGGTCTTGCTTCCGCCAGATCGAATTTGTTGGAATTCTCAAGGGCACGCAACAGCGCGAGTTGGCTGAAGACTGGATCGACTTTATGCTTTCCACCACCTTCCAGGAAGACTTACCCTTGCAGATGTTTGTCTTCCCCGTTAATCCCAATGCGCAGCTTCAGCCTGAGTTCGTGAATTTCCTCATCGAGCCTGAGGAAACGGCCCTCGTCAGCCCCGCAGACATCGCCGCCCATCGCGAAGAATGGATCGAAGCCTGGACGGATACAGTATTGAGGTAATCTTCGCCTTGCGAAGGTTGGAGTAAAAGCAGGTATGACGTATTAAAACCCTTCGCAAGGCTGCGAGATAATTACGATGAAACCCAAACAATCCCGACCACACATGCCCGGCTACGGCATCGTTGCCGAAAACGAGGGCGCAGGGCTGCTGGCCTGGCCCTTCATTGAGGAGCGCATGAGCACCTCGCGCAATTACTGGGTTGCCAGCACCCGACCCGATGGCAGCCCGCATGCCGCGCCCGTGTGGGGCCTATGGCATGAAGGCAGGTTCTACTTCAGCACGGGCGAAAATTCGCGCAAAGGCCGCAATCTGAAGGCAAGCCCCGCAGTTTCTGTGCATCTGGAAAGCGGTGATGAGGTCGTAATCCTCGAAGGGGAAGTGTTGGAGATCAACGACCAAAAATTGCTGAAAGCGCTCGACAAGGACTACAAAGCCAAATATGGTTTGGCCATGCAGGGCCCCGGCATTATTTTTGGACTGGCCTTGCACCGTGCCTTTGCCTGGCGGGAAAAGGATTTTCCAGAGAGCGCCACGCGCTGGATCTTCGAATAATTTGCGCAACAACCTTGTTTCCGCAACGCTTTGGTTTCTGCCCCTGGTTTTTCTGGGTCTCTTTTATTTCTATCCTCTTGGCAGCATCCTGGCTCTCAGTTTCAACCGTAGCGGCTCTCTGCTCCAGCCATTCCTAGATCTACTCGCCAGCGCGCCGCTGCGCGGCGTGATTGGCTTCACCTTCTGGCAAGCCTCACTCTCCACGCTACTCACCCTGGCTGTCGGTTTGCCCGCCGCCTACCTGCTGGCTCGTTACCGTTTTCCCGGCAAGAGTTTCCTGCGCGCTCTCAGCGGAGTCCCTTTCGTCCTGCCAACCCTGGTGGTTGCCGCAGCTTTCGACGCATTACTGGGACCACGCGGCTGGCTGAATTTGGGTCTGAGGCAGCTCTTCGGCCTGGATGCGGTTCCGATTCATTTCGTCAACACCTTTGCAGCCATCCTCATCGCTCACATCTTCTACAACACCACCATCGTTTTGCGCCTGGTGGGCGATTTTTGGGCGCGCCTCAGCCCGCGCATTGAACAGGCCGCCCGCAGCCTGGGCGCCAATTCCTGGCAAACCTTTCGCCACGTCACTTTGCCCTTGATTTCGCCGGCTCTGGCGGCTGCCGCGCTGCTGGTCTTTATCTTCGATTTCACTTCATTTGGCGTGATCCTGATCTTGGGCGGACCCCGCTTTGCCACCCTGGAAACTGAGATCTATTACCAAACCACGGCGCTGTTCGATCTGCCCACCGCCGCTGCACTGGCGCTCGTCCAACTTCTCTGCACTCTGGCGTTAACGTTGATCTATACGCGCCTTACATCACGGCTCTCTCGGCCTGTGGAGCTGCGTGCCCCGAGTGTCATAACGCGGCCTTTCCCATCGCGGCGCGCCCGTTTCCTGGCTTCCGTCTTCCTTTTGTTTCTCGCGCTTTTCTTCGCCGCGCCGCTCGGCGGACTGGCCGCTCGGTCTGTTACCCGCCTTGAAGGTGACCGCGGCCAGGCGACATCCGTCCAACCGGGCCTCACCTTGGACTACTACGCAGCATTAGGTGAAGACCAGCGCGGCAACATATTCTTTGCCACGCCAACCGAGACCGTCCGCACCTCGTTCCTTTACGCTGGTTCTACGGTCTTCCTGGCGTTAGTCATCGGGCTGCCCGCGTCTTGGGCGCTGGCGCGCCGCGGCGATGCGCTGTTGAGCCGGCTGCTCGATCCCTTGTTGATGTTGCCGCTGGGCACCTCTGCCGTCACCCTGGGCCTGGGATTTATCGTTGCCCTCAATAGCCCACCTTTGGATTTGCGCGCATCGCCTCTACTGGTGCCTCTGGCGCACACACTAGTGGCGCTGCCTTTTGTGGTGCGCAGCCTGGCGCCCGCCCTGCGCAGCATCCGCCCGCGCCTGCATCAGGCCGCCGCGGTTCTGGGGGCCGCGCCCGCGCAGGTAGTTCGCCATGTCGATGTCCCGCTGGTGGGGCGCGCCCTCATCGTCTCGGCGTTGTTTGCTTTTGCCCTTTCGATTGGCGAGTTCGGCGCCACGGCCATGATCGCCCGCCCGGAATATCCCACGATTCCAGTGCTCATTTACCGGCTACTTTCGCAGCCCGGCGCACTGACCTATGGACAGGCTATGGCGTTGAGCACCATTTTGATGCTGGTGACCGGCGGCGGGATGTTGGCCATTGAGAAATTGCGCGTGGTAGAGATTGGGGAATTCTGAGATGCTTGAACTGCGCCATATTTCAAAATCTTTTGAGGGAAAACCAGCGCTGGCGGATGTATCATTTCGAGTGAAGACTGGGGAGATCGTGGCTTTACTTGGCCCCAGTGGCAGCGGCAAATCCACATTGCTCAATGTTGTCGCCGGCTTGGAGACGCCCGATCGCGGCCGTGTACTTTGGGATCGGAAGGACTTATCCAGGGTTCCAGCGCACCGTCGCGGCTTCGGGCTCATGTTTCAGGATTACGCGTTGTTCCCGCATCGGGATGTGTATGGCAACGTGGCGTTTGCGATGCAGATGTCCCATCAGTCTTCTGCGTACATAACAAAGCGCGTTCGCCAGGTTCTCCAATTAGTAGACCTTTCTGTCGATTTCGAACATCGCGACGTGAACAGCCTTTCAGGCGGGGAACAGCAACGCGTGGCGTTGGCGCGCGCTCTGGCGTCGCAACCCGGGCTGTTGATGCTCGACGAGCCGCTGGGTTCCTTGGATCGGGCCCTGCGCGCCCGCCTGCTCGAGGATCTCTCTATCATTTTGCGCAAGGCGGGGCAGACCAGTCTCTACGTCACTCACGATCAGGAAGAAGCCTATGCGATCGCTGATCGCATTGTGCTGCTGAATATCGGTCGGGTGGTGCGGGTTGCCACGCCCGAGCAGCTTTACTGGCATCCCGCCTCCGCGTTCGTGGCGCGCTTTCTTGGGTTGGAGAATCTATTTCCGGCCCGCGTAGTTCGCTCCGGACGCCGTGTTTGGCTGGAGACCCCCATAGGCAGATTACCAGCGCCAAATAAGGCGCTGAATGGAGATCTGACAGTCTTGCTGCGTCCAGATGCCTTGCATTTGGGCCGGAGTGGAGCGGTGAAATTAAAAGGCAAGCTTCTCAAGAAACGCTTCCGCGGCAAGACCCCGCAGGCTCGCGTCGATGTGGGCGGGACACAACTGGTATTAGAGTTGCCGTCTGTCGCCCAGTTGCCTGCGATAGGGCAGACCGTACAAATCAGCTTTAATCCGAAAGAAGCGCTACAGGTATTTCCCCGTGAGTGAAAGCACCGTGATCAAATGCAATCACCTGGGGGAGGAGGTGTTTCGCTGGTCGGCCAGGGTCATTGAGCGAAGTGCGACACATGTTCTCGCCGAGGCGTATTTTGGGTTAGAGAACCATTTTATGGGCGAGATTCCCCTGGAGCCCGGGGATCGTTTTATCGAAACATATTATTCAGATCGTTGGTACAACCGCTACGAAGTCCATGCCCGCCAGGATGATCGCCTGAAATGTTGGTACTGTAATCTGGCTTACCCGACGGATCTCGGCGAGGAAGTCATCTCCTTTCGCGATCTGGCGCTCGATTTGTTGGTCCTTCCCGACGGCCGTCAGCAGCTTCTGGACGAGGCTGAATTCGAAGCGCTAGACATCTCGCCCGAAGATAGACAGACAACGTTGACTGCTCTGGATGAAATAAGGAGCGTGTTTCGAAGGCAGTTTACGAAATAAAAAAACTCCGCGGAGTTTTTTTATTTCCCGGATCTTCTATTGAACTATCGACCTGAAGAGTTCGACAAAAAAGTCACCGGTAAACCAGGCGAAAACCAAACTGCAAAGACAGCAAAGCACACCTAGTCCGTGGACGCTGAATATGTTTTGTTGGATGAATTCTTGATCGTCATAACGGTTCCTTAATTCGGGCGAGTTCGTTGCGCCATTGTACGCCGAGATCGGCGCCATGCAATCCAGATAATAAAAGCTACCACGGGCAAAAGGATGATCCCCACCAGGATAGGGATCAGCACCGAGATAATGGATAACCCCGTGGCAATAATGTCCTCCAACGTGCTCACCGCCACATTTCCCAGACCGCCGGTGGCCGTGGTCACGGCCGGGCGCAGGGCGCCCGCCTTGGCGGCGTGTACACTGCCGGCGATCAGCAAACCGGCCGCCAGCGCCAGTACCGGATGGATGTCGGTGATTACCTGCGCGCTGGCGGCGAACAAGATGGCGCCGGCCGCCGGGCGCACGAAGCTCTGGATCAAATCGTTGAGGTGGTTGACTAGTGGGACTTTGTCAGCGAAGAACTCGATGAGGGTTAGACCCACTAGCAGAACAATGATCCACTCGTTGGTCAGGGTGTCCCACGGTGAACCAAGTTTGATCAGGCTGGTAGAACGCGCGAGCAGCGCCACGACCAGCAGCGGGATATAAGCATTCAATCCGGCGCTGGCTGAGAGACCAAAAGCGGAAAATACTCCCGGGAGCCACTCCATTGGGCATGGATTCTATCACCGGCAATATAGGCATCATTACTCGCCAGGGTTCCCCCACTTCCATTCGGAAATTTCCGCCATCATGTTGTAAGCAGTCATATCCAATTGGATGGGTGTGACGGAGACAAACCCGTCGTTCAGGGCGCCTACATCCGTACCCTCTTCGGGCACGCCGGTGGGCGCTTCGCCGCCGATCCAGTAATAAGGATTGCCCTGGGGATCGTCGCGCCGTACCAGTTCATCGCGATACACACGTAGGCCTAAGCGCGTGACACGGATGCCTTTGATCTGCTCCAATGGCAAATAGGGCACGTTTACGTTGAGCAGCGTATTGCGCGGCAAGCCCTCTTTAACTACTTGTTGCGCAACGCGGGCGGCGATGGCTGCCGCTGCACTGAAGTCTTTCTCGCCCTCCACATTGGCACGCGAATCCAGCGAGACCGCGATTCCCGGCAGACCGCCGATGGCGGCTTCCATGGCAGCGGTCACCGTACCCGAATAGGTCACGTCGTCGCCGATATTGGCATAAGGGTTTATTCCGGAGACGACCAGATCAAACTTTTTATCTACGTAGCCGAGGAGGGCCAGCGCCACGCAGTCGGAGGGAGCGCCATCGCTCATGAAGGCCGGGGTGCCATCCGGCATCTTGGTGGGCCTCACGCGCAGCGGGCGGTGTAACGTTTTCACGTGTCCCGATGCCGACCAGTTGTGGTCCGGGGCCAGCACTGTGATCTCCCCAATGGCCTTCATGCTGGCGGCCAGAGCTAGTAGACCGGGATGGTTGATGCCGTCGTCGTTGGTAACCAGAATTTGCATAGGAAAAGGGGTGTGTCCGTGGAGTGGGTAAGCAGTTTAGTATAATACCCACCCGTTCACAAGCGAGGTCCGCCTATGCAAGTGTCAAAAGTAGCTCCTGCGTCTACGAATCCCACCCATGCGTGGTTGAAAACTATCGAAGTTTCCTTCGTGCCCGGTCCGATGTCTTCCATGTTGGAGGAATTGGTGGATGGCATCCTGGATCGGTTTCGGGACCTGGGCCATAAAGTTGTCGAAAAACCCACCGACAGCACGAAAGTGCTGTTTACCACCGCGCCATTCGGCGAGCCCATTCCCTGGCGCCAGTCGCTCTTCTTTACCGCCCGTCACAAATTTGGTCTCAAGCATTCCCCTGACCTGTACACGATCATCCAGATCACTCCGGAAGATTTTAACAAGTGGATTACTAAATTTAGGAACGCATTAGCCAAGAATCCCCCTGACGAGAAGGAATTCCAATTAGAAGGTTTATCTCCCGCGGCGCCACGCGTGCTGATCGACCAGGGTGCTCGTGGCGGCCCCGTCCTCTCCATGTCGCGTATGCTCCAGGCGCAATCCAAGAGCATCCGCGTGCTGCTGGTCGTTGGCGATGAACATCCGGAGCGGGTCTATCACTTTGATCTGGTGGGCGCCTATCCGGTTAGCCTGAACACCGACCCGACTGCTTTTTATAGCGACATTGCTTTGCGCATCGTGACCACTGAGAGCACCAAAGAGGTCACCGACCATCAGATCGTGGAACCGATCGTCGAGCGCGAAATCTGGCAGAGCCTCAGCACCCCGGAAGCCATGCACCGCGCCGGCCAGGAACTGGGCGAACGCGGTTTTTTCACCGACATGGTGCGCATTGAGGATCTGGTGCAGGTGCCGGCGGTCAACGAAGGCGTGGCGCGCCAATACAGCGAAGGCTGTTTTGCCACCTGGGACCCGCGCATCGAGGCGCTGGTGGCCACCGTCACCGGCAGCGCCCGCCCGGTCCACAAGGGCAAACTGACGGATGATGATTTGGCTTTGATCACCGCAGTGCGTCCTGATGGTGCTGGCGCGGTGGTACGCCATGTGGAAGGCAAGCGCAACGACCCGCCTTCTTCTGAAGCCGTGGAAATGATGGACATGGATAGCCTGTTGCCGCGCATCACCCACGAAACGGTGGGCGGCGTGAAGAGCGAAGTGCCCGTCATTCGCTCCAAACTGCACGGCCACCGCGGAGTCAAAGCCTTCAATCCGGATTTAGTTGAGTATGTTCCTCTCGATCCGCCTTATTATCATTACCTGGTATCTTGTGCCACCGAGGCCCAGGCGCGCGGCATCAAAGCGGCCTTCAGCCGCTCCGAGACCTTTCACAATCCTGAAGATCCGCGCCAGATCGCCTTCACTGTGTTGCCCGGCCATGGCGTGGTGATGGCAGAGAAGTGGAAAGCGGGCAAGGTCCCCTTCCAGACGATTTGGGAAGCCATGGATTCTGGCGACCTGGAGATTGATTCCCACGTGCCGCAGGGAGAGATGAGTTACGTGTCCGCGCCCGATGGCAGACTCGCCTTGAAAGAAAGCTCAAAGATATAAGAAAAAATGCTCGCCAACCGGCGAGCATTTTTATTAGGTTTGGTTGCCTTTGGAAGTCAAAAAGGGGTGTGTAGAATAGGAATTAGTCCAATTATCCAAACCATCACCTTATACTTGTCGTTCCGAGCAACGGCGCTACCCGACGAGGAATTCCTCCGGCCATTGTTATTCAACCTGACTTCTCTGAATAAAAATTTAAACAAACAAAAGATTATTTCTTCTTTGGCCTCCGCGGCCACATGAACGGTGTCTTCGCCCTGTAAGCCAAATAGGGTTTACCCAAACGGATTTCCAGTTCGTGTTCCTCGAAAACTTTGAGAAAGAAGACGAACGCAGGAGTCAGCCAGAACAACACCCAAAGCACAAAGAGAGCCGATTGCAGCCACAAACCCAGCGCCACCAAAAAGGCCAGAGTGGATAGAACCATGGGATTGCGCGTCCAGCCATAGAGCCAATCTGTTGCCAAGCGTCGCGTAAGGGCGATGGCGAACGGCGCTCCCCATCCGCGCAGAGCGAGGTTGATCACGGTCATAAAGGCAATCAAGCTGGTGATCGCCATCAACGCCAGGCTGATCCGCGGATCGAGGGGAATGACCCAGCCTCGCCACTCATTCGCCGTTATAACAGCAACAATGATGGCGGTACCCAGGAAAAATACAAGTACAAAATGTACGCCTGTGGTCACCCAGTGCATGCGTTGTTTCGTAGACTTGGCCTCCAGCAATCTGCGCCCAAGCCAGACGGCTGGGTAGCTGGCCGCCACCGCTAAGATCACGCTGACGAATGTTGCAGCGGAATCCAGCCTCGCTTGGGCCAGCCATAGCCAATAAGGAATGGATAGTCCAAAAAGCGTGATGCGAAATAGGATCAAGGGAATGGATGGCATCACTCCTCCTATTATTTTCATATTCAGTTTATGTGAAGTTTGTGCTTCTCAAAGAGTGCCGTATACCTAAAAAGGGGTGACAAAATTCCCGCTTGTGGCTCATGTCAATAAAAAAGCCCCGAAATTGCGGGGCTCGTGTTCAATCGGTGGTTGCTAGTTGCCTTAAGACGGCTTGCAGGATTCCGCCCTGCTTGTACACCTCAATGTCCTGAGGTGTGTCCAAGCGCGTTTTCGCCCAGAAGGTGATTTCCTTGCCGCCTTCTCCTAGTGCCTGCACTTTGATTTCGCTATTCGGCTTGGCGATGCCTTCATTCATTCCCGCGATTTCAAACGTTTCGCGCCCATCCAAACCAAGGCTGGCGGCGGTTTCCCCAGCCCTGTATTGCAACGGCAAGATGCCCATGCCCACCAGGTTCGTGCGGTGGATGCGTTCGTAGGATTCGGCGATGACGGCTTTTACGCCGAGCAGTAACGGACCCTTGGCAGCCCAGTCGCGGCTGGAACCTGATCCATATTCCTTACCCGCCAGCACGATCAGCGGTGTAGCTTCCGCTTTGTACTTCAGCGACGCGTCGAAGATGGCCATCTGTTCGCCATCGGGCAGGTGCACGGTGTAGCCGCCTTCCACGCCGGGCACCAGGTTATTTTTGAGCCGAATATTGCCAAAGGTGCCGCGGGTCAGCACGCGGTCATTGCCGCGGCGTGACCCATAAGAGTTGAAGTTAGGTACCGTGACGCCGTGCTCGAGCAAGTATTTCCCTGCCGGGCTGTCTGCTGGGATGGCGCCCGCGGGCGAGATGTGGTCGGTGGTCACCGAATCGCCCAGGGAAACCAGCACGCGCGCCGCATGCAAATCCTGAATCGGCTTGTGTTCGAGAGTCAATCCCTCAAAAAAGGGCGGTTCCTGCACGTATGTTGATTCGGGATCCCACTCGTAGAGCTCGCCCCCGTGCGCGGTGATGTTGTTCCAGGTCTCGTTGCCCGTGAACACATTGGAATAACGCTCCGCGAACAATTCGGGCTTCACGTTGGCTTCGATAGCGGCGCGAACTTCCTCGCGACTCGGCCAGATATCTTTCAGGTAGACCGGGTCCCCTAGTTTCCCAATGCCGAGAGGTTCTTTGGTGAGATCAATGTCAACAGTTCCAGCTAGTGCATAAGCCACAACGAGCGGCGGCGAAGCCAGGTAGTTAGCCAGCGCATAAGGATGGATGCGGCCTTCAAAATTGCGATTGCCTGATAGCACCGCCACAGCTACCAAGTCGCCGCCGGTTACCGCCTTCACTACTTCGCCGGCCAGCGGGCCGGAGTTGCCGATGCAAGTCGTGCAGCCATAACCCACCAGATTGAAGCCTAACTTGGAGAGTGGCTCCATAAGTCCGGCTTTCTTGAGATATTCAGTGACCACCCGCGAACCCGGAGCCAGGCTGGTCTTAACAAATGGTTTAACTGTCAGTCCGCGCTCGACGGCTTTCTTCGCCAGCAAACCCGCGCCCAGCATGACCGCCGGGTTGGAAGTATTCGTGCAGGACGTAATGGCGGCGATGACCAGCGACCCATGCCCCATCTCCGCTTTGGAACCATTGGTGCCGAAACTGACTTTCTTGTCCAGCGCGCTGGCGTCCAGCGCAAATCCGCGCTCGCTCTTGGGTGACATAAGCGCCTTGCGAAATTCGATCTTCATTTGCCCCATAGGGACGCGGTCTTGCGGACGCTTGGGGCCCGCCAGGCTGGGCTCCACAGATCCCAAATCCAATTCCAGTGTGTCAGTGAATTCAGGATCAGGTGTATTCCCATCCCGGAATAATTTCTGCTCTTTGCAATAGGTTTCCACCAGAGCGACCTGAGACTCGTCACGCGCCGTGAGTCGCAGATAGCGCAACGTTTCCGCGTCTACTGGGAAATAGGTGATGGTGGCGCCGTTCTCCGGCGACATGTTGCCGATCATGGCGCGGTCCGCCAGGCTGATGGTGTCGAGGCCGGGACCATAGAACTCGACGAACTTGTCCACCACGCCCTTCTTGCGCAGCATCTGCGTAATGGTCAGCGTCAGGTCAGTGGGGGTGACACCTTCCTTGAGCCGCCCGTGTAGCTTGAAGCCGATCACATCGGGTGCCAGCATATCGATAGCGCGGCCCAACATGGCGGCTTCGGCTTCGATACCGCCTACACCCCAGCCGACGACGCCCAAGCCATTGATCATCGTGGTGTGCGAGTCCGTGCCAACCAGGGTGTCGGGGAAGGCGACTGTCTCAGTGCCCTCCTTCTTGGTTAGCACGACCTTGGCTAGGAATTCTAGGTTGACCTGATGCACGATGCCGGTGGCTGGAGGTACTACCCGGAAATTATCGAAGGCCTGTTGCCCCCAATGCAGGAACTCGTAGCGCTCGCGGTTGCGCATGAATTCGATTTCAGCATTGCGCTGCAGCGCATCGGGGGTTGCAAAGAAATCCACCTGGACGGAATGGTCGATAACCAGGTCTACCGGAATTTGGGGATTGATCTTGCCGGGGTCGCCGCCCAACCGTGCCACTGCGGCACGCATGGCGGCCAGGTCTACGATCGTGGGCACCCCCGTGAAATCCTGCAAGAGAACGCGGCCGGGCTTGAAGGGCATGGGCAGGCGCTCCACAGTCTTGGGTTGCCAACCGGCTAGGTTGCGTACGTCCCGCTCGAAAATATCTACGTTGTTGCAACCGCGCAAGGCGGCTTCCAACATGATACGAATGGAAAAGGGCAGCCTGTCTAACCGGGTGAGGCCGTCGGTTTCCAGTTTGCGTAGGCTGTAATACTTGTAATTGTTTTTTCCAACTTCCAGGGTCTTTCGGGCTTTAAAGAAATCGTTCTGCATCCTGTCTCCAACGGATGGATTATACCGTTTTGAAGAAGCCGCTCACCTTTGAGGTTTGCACAGGGGGGACTGTCTTGGGATTGAAAATGATAGAATTAAAACATCTATATCAATTTCGCCTGAAAGAGGTGGAGGGTGCGCACTTTGTTTCAACCGATTTCAAAGAAATCCCATTTCGTTTGGTTGGCTATTGGCGCCGTTTTGCTGGCTGGTTGCGTGGGCGCGGGCAACTTTGTCTGGCTGGATGAAAATGGCAATGGCGTGCAGGATGGCGCTGAACCTGGCATCGAAGGTGTGTCTGTTACGCTGTTTAAAGCAGATGGCACAGTTCTAGGCAGTACGACAACGGACGCCAGCGGCAGCTATCAAATCGTTCAGCAAGGGATCGCATCCGGCTCTTTTTACTTAGACTTTGGGCTGCCCGGGGGCTATGAACACACTTTGCAGGATCAGGGCGGCGACGATGAACTGGATAGCGATGCGAGTCCTTCCAGTGGTGAGACCTCTGTGCTTACCTTATCCGGAATCGACGATAGTGTTGATGCTGGCCTAATCCTGGTTGATGAAGTTGCTGTGGCTCTCAACGGAGAAGAGCCTACCGCCACTCCCACTCCGACGCCAACCCCAGTCCCTGAACCCGAATCTGGCGCTACCGGTCTTGAGCAAGTCTGTTACGGGCCAGGCCCCGAAAATTTCCCTGAGGGCATTTCACCGTTGACCGGCTTGCCTGTCAATGATCCATCCCTGTTGGCGCTCCGCCCCGTTTTTCTGTCGATTTCGATCTTCCCGCCCAGTGTGCGGCCGCCTACCGGCTTGTCCGTTTCACCGATTGTTTATGAACTTTATATCGGCGAGGGCGATACCCGCTTGATGGCGGGTTTCTATGGTGAATTCCCCCAGCCAGCCTATCAGGGCGAAGGTGGTGAGGGCTCTCCCGCGCCTCAGAATTACGATTACTTGATCGGCGACTGGGTTTGGTTCGATTCGAACGGCAATCACCTGCAGGATGAAGGGGAACCCGGCGTGCCGGATGTGCCGGTTAGCTTGTTGGATTCAAACTTTAACGTCGTGCAGGAAACCACTACGGACGCGTTGGGCAACTATTACTTTGCCCTCAGCGACCTGGCAGTAAATTCTTCCTTCCAGATTCGTTTCGGCGCGCCGCCTTCCATCCGCGATTACTACTGGGTGAATAAAAACATTGGTGACGACGCCATCGACAGCGATGCCACTGAATTAGGCCGTACCGATTTCTTCGATCCCACCGATGAAGAACCCGGCCAACAGCTCGATCTCGACGCCGGTTTGCGTCAGGCGTACCGCATCGAGGGCTTACGTTCTGGGCGTGTGGCTTACCAGGATCTGCAAATCAACTACTGCGGCTGCCTGGTGACCGCCGGCGCCGACCCAACGGTGGCGGCTCAGATCAATACCTGCGCCTCCGCCTTTGGTAACGATCCGGGCAACATCGGTGGCGCCGGGTTGGACGTTAGCCGCCTGCAGGCCATTGCCACCAATAACAGCCAAGGTTCTTGTGCAGAGCCCAACCTGACCGGTAACCTGTTCTGTACCTTGTCTGGGATCGCAGGGTTGCCGGGCCAGGAACTGTTTGTGGAGTACAACATCAACAATGTGGATCACTTTGTTTACGACCCCGAATTGGGCGCTTACTCCTGGGCCAAAAACCTGCCTTCAGCCCCCGAAACTTTTGAAGTGATGACCGATAGGCTCACCGGGGAAACGCTGACCTTTGAGAATGTGATCCTGTTGCTGACTCAGCACACTTCACAGAATTCGGCAGGCACCATCATCAACCTCGATATGAATCACAAGACAGGCACCGCCTTCATCTTCCGCAATGGCCAGGCGTATGAGGCTCTCTGGACGACCGTGGCCACCGAATATGAGCAAACCAGCGGCCATCCCCTGCCCGTGCGCTTCACGGATTTGGACGGCAACCCCTTCCCATTGGCGCCCGGGCAAATCTGGGTGAATCTGTTGAATGCATTCGACTCCGTGGAGATGGACGACAGCGGCATCTGGTCGGCCGATTTCGACGCGCCGCCCAATCCATAACCGAATAATGTGAAAAAGAGCCGCAATCGCGGCTCTTTTTGTACTAACTCTCCTTGTTCGTCAGGTTGCGTAGATGTTGGTACAACGGAACGGTTGTGGCCAGCGTCAGCGCGGATGCCCAGAGTGCAGCCCGTAGCGAAAATAGCCGGCCGATCGCCCCAAGGATGGGTCCGCCGCTTACCTGGCCAATGGCATCGATCTGTCCATTCATGGATAGCACAGTAGCGCGCACTTTGGATTCGATCTGTTGATTGACCCAAGTACTTTGTAGTGGGAAGGTGATTGTTCGCAGACCGTTGAAAAGGACCATGGCTGCGATCGCCACAAAGAAATTCGAGGCAATGATGAACACGATCATTGAAGCCACCATGCCTGCATACGAAACCTGAAGTGCCTTCAAGGCCGCGCGGCTCTGGCTCATATCGATCCCGCGTTTAGCCAACTCGTTTGCTCCAATCCCAACCACGATGAAGATCAGATTGAGGATCCCGAACCACTCGATGGTGCTCAACTCATAGCCGTTTATAGTCGGGAAGCGAAACCTCTCCAACAGGTGAGGTTGGGCTAAGCGGTCCCAGGCTTCGCTGTATAGTCCCACGACGAGATCGATCACAGCGAAGGTGATCAAAGCAGGTCGCCCCCGCACCAACCTAATCCCGGCACGGAACGTCGTAAGCAAGCTGCGCCAGCCTTCGCGCTCTTCAGGTGGTGTGGGCTTGAACCCCTCTTCCGGCATGAACAGGATCAGGAACAGCCCTAGTGCTACATTTATGGCTCCGCCCACCATGTATGGCAAGGCTAAAGATTGAGCGGCAATGAAAACTGCTAAAGGGATCCCCAAGAGATTGCCGAACAAACTCAGTTGGTCCCCGCGCAGAAAAACGAGTCCCACTTTTTTCGTGCCAACTTCGTCGGTGATCCAGGCCACAAATGCCCCACTAATAAAGGTGTAACCCAATCCCCAGACGAACTGCGAGAGCATGATTACCCAAAAGATGGGTGCCATTCCCTCTATCGCATGCCCGATTCCGATGAGCAAGGTGCCGATGATTACCGAGAGTCGCCGGCTATAGATATCCGCCACAATCCCGGTGGGAATCTCGAATAGAAAAACAGTGCCTTCCAGCAGAGTGCCGAGCAGCACCAATTGCAATGGATCGAGCCCCGCCACATCCACGCGATAGATCACAAAGGTGGTGAACATGATTTTGCTGGCAAGCCCCGTGGTGAATTCGGAAATGAGAAACACCACTGAGGCGTCAAGCTTTTTCATTTGAACTCCTTGAATAAGCGATTACGACTCGACTCAGCGGCAAACAAAAAGCCGCAGGTGTCCTGCGGCTGGCATTCTTGTTGACGTAGGGTGATTAGGAAACGCGCGAAAGCCGCGTGCAGGGCACGAAACGAGATTGGTGGTAAAACGCGGCTAGCATTGGTACCTCCAGGTTTTCCTGTGAGGTTGGGAGAGTTTAGCATGACCCACGCAACAGGGCAAGCCGTCGTTTATACTCAAATGGATGCAAACAAAACGAACAAAGCTGCTTGAGCGGTTGAAACCTTATCGCGTCGAGATTTTTTTCCTTCTCATTGCTCTGCTTCCCGCCCTTTACATTGCGCTTGGCAATCCCAACACCATTTTGGATTGGTATAGCTCGGATGATGGCTTTCTTTATTTCCAGGTTGCCAAAAACCTTGCAGCCGGCCACGGTTTCACCTTTGACGGCATCAATCCCACCAATGGATTTCATCCCTTGTGGCTGTTCGTCATCACGCCTTTGTTTGCATTATCCCAAATTAATTTACTATTGCCGCTTCGATTGCTCATTATCCTTTCTGCGCTCTTGAGCGCCGCATCCGCAATCCTTCTTTATCGCATCCTGAATCGCTACGTATCGACTTGGGTTTCAGCCTTTATCGGTTTGCTATGGATTGTTCTGCCCCGTATTCACGATCTCACCCTGCACACTGGCGTCGAGGCAGGGATCAACGCGTTTTTTCTCTTGCTTTTTTGGCACCTGCTGGTTTCCTTCAAGCCAAATCCAAAAAAACTTAGTTTGCGTGAACTTATCGCCCTTGGTTTGCTTGGAGCTTTGGCAATCTTGGCGCGCCTCGACAATGCCTTCCTAGTCGGACTCGGTGGCCTGTGGCTCTGGCTGCGTCTCTGGCACCCTTCAAAGAAGGCTGGCAGACAGAATCCCTGGTTGTGGCGCCTGCAAACCGGGTTTGCTTTCTTTGGCCCAATCGCCGGGATATTGGCGCTTTACTTTGCCTGGAATTTATTTGCCTTCGGCGTCGCCATGCCTATCAGCGGCGAGGTTAAGCTTTGGTGGGGCACGTTAAAGAACACGGTCTACGGATTCCCGGTGAAGGACTTCGTGGATTTCGGCGGCCAGTTTTTCACCGATGACCCGGAACTCGGCCCCTGGTCGCTGCTGACTGCCCCCCTCTATGCAAGCGCCGAATGGCTGCTGGCGGCATCGGGCCAGTCGGTTTCGGTGATGGCTCGGCGCACCGTGTTGCTTGCCATGGGGGCTATGCTGGCCGCGTTGGGCGGGGTGTTGATTTGGCTGCAGCGTGAATTCTTGCGCCAGGCCGCCCGCGGCCTGGGCCTGCTGCCTTTCTTCCTGGGCTGCTTCATCCAAATTGCCTATTACAAATTCGCCGGTTCGGTGGCTCAGCAACCTTGGTATTGGATCGCTGAAATGATCTTCTTGCTGATCGTATTGGGATTATTGATAGAAGCCCTTTTGCGGGTTGCAGCCCGCGCGCTGCCTGTGGGCTTGAGGCGCCTCGCCAGCGGCGCTAGAGTGGCCCTCTTAGCTGTGGTGAGCCTCCTTTTTCTTGGCTTCATCCAGAGTGCGGTTCGCGCTCCGGGCGATGGCGGCAATCATTTCTATATCCATCGCGCCCGCTGGCTCGAAGCGAATACGGAGATGGGTGCGCGGGTTGCCATCACGGGCGCAGGCAACTTGGCTTATTTCACAGAGGGACGCACGATAATCAACATGGATGGGCTGATGAACACCCACGATTATTTATTGGCCCTGCAAGCAGGTGAAGGTGCGCAGTATTTAGCCAACTTGGGCGTGGATTACATCTTTGGCAACGAATACATTCTGACAGAGACCAATCCCTATGCCCCCATGCTGGATGGTCATCTGGAACCTTACCAGGTCTATCGTTTCGCCGATAGAGAACTTCCCCTTTGGCGCTTTATTCCTTGAGCTCTGCGAAAACTGCAATTCGCTGCGTATCGACTCGATAGGGGTAACAACTAATTAACGTCAGCGTCGCGTTGGGGGTGGCTTCCATGACCTCAACCTCCGTTGGCTCCACAATTCGCGTTTCGGCTACTACGTAGGTGTAGTTGTTGTTGGCAGAGTAGATGACGATCTCGTCGCCCTCTTCGAGTTGATCCAAATCCCGGAACACTTCCCCGTAGATGTCATTGTGCCCGGTCAGCACCAGGTTGCCTGCCTGCCCCGGGTTGGCGCTGCCAATGTGCTGGCCGACCCCGCGCTTTAATTCTTCCCATCCATCGCCTTGCACGATGGGCGCGTTTACTCCAATGGCTTCAACGCGGATGCCTAATGCTTGCTGCGGCCCTGGGGTGGGTATCTCGATGGCCGCCATGTAGGCCTGCACCTGCGGTCGCAGGTGCTCGGGGATCTCGGCTTCATTGGGCTGCGCCGGTTGTCCTGCGGTGGGCGGCGTATGCCCGGAAGGCAGTACCACAGGCCCCATCAGCGGCGTCGGGCTGGCGTTGGAAGGCACGGCGAACGCCTCCGCAAACTCGCGATTCAACATATTCAACACACTAAGCCCGTCGAAAAAAATGTAGATCAACCCGGCTGCGGCCAGCAATTCGACGGCCAGCAGCATCCGGTCCACCCAGCTCCGTCGGGACGAAAGGGTGGGGGACTTGAGCTTGAGTTCTGGCGCTTCATGTACCTTAAGTCCCCGTAACGGATCGCCCTCAGCTCGCTCGGCGCGTTGGGCATCGACGCTCAATAACTCACCGGATTTTGTGAAGGCCTGCAAACGACGCGCACGGTCCGCACGTCGTTTGTCGAGCAACAGTCTGCGTAGCTCGCTTTCGCTAAGCTCAGGCGTTTTGCTTTTCTTCGCCATCCAGTGGGATTATAGCGTTGGCTGGGAACCCTTCGTTGCGACGGTTTCTTGCAAGACTAGTTCCATCTGTTTTGCAAGCATTGGCCGGTTGAAATGCTGCTCCAGATAAATGCGCCCAGCGCGGCCCATGCGCCGCGCTTCAGTGGGATTGGCGGCGAAATTCCGAATGGCTTCAGCCAAGGCCGCCGGGTTGCCCGGGGGTACAAATGCGCCCGCGCTGGCGCCCTCTATCACCTTGCGGATGGCGCCATCAATCGCCAAAAGCACGGGGCGGCCGGCCGCCATGTAATCGAAAACTTTGTTTGGGTATACCGTCCTATATAGCTTCAACGGCTTCAGGATCGCAAGGCAGGCATCCGCAGCGGCCAGGGCTGCTCCCATTTGCGCCTTGGGCATGGGCGGCAGAAAGTGAACATTGCTTAGGTTCATCCTGGCTGCCTGTTCTTGCAACACGGGTTTATCCTTGCCATCACCGAGCAGCACGATACGGATATTTTGATCGCCGCTTAATTCGTCGGCGGCCTGCAACACGATCCCCAGATCATTCGATAAGCCATGGGCGCCTGCATACAGCACGATGAATTTGCCTTGCAGTGCATATTGCTTGCGAAAATCAAGACCATCAGCATCAGGGTCGAACATGGCCGCGTCGGCTCCGTTGGGAACAATGCTGAATTTACGCCCACCTCGCGCTTTCACGTGCTCCTCGAATCCCGGCGAGTTCAGCACCAGGCGATCCGCCCGCCGGTAAAGGAATCGCTCTAGCCATTCAGACGCGGCGATTAGCAATCGGTTGCGTAGCACGCCCACCGCTACGGCAAACGCCGGCCACAGGTCGCGTACTTCGAACAAGAACGGAACGCGCTTGATGCGCGCTAGCGCCCAGGCCGTGGCGGCCTGGAATAATGGTGGCGAGGTTCCCCAGACTAGGTCCACATTTTTAACGCGCAATCCGGCAAAGAACGCACTAACGGTGAAGCTGAAGAAACTAAGCAGGCGGTGCACGAAACTTCGGTGCAAACCGCGATAAGTTGCGGCTCTAAGAATCGCCAGCTTTTCTACTTGTTTACTGGCCTCCCGGTCTGCTTTTTCTTCTTCCCCCGTCAAATAACTAACCGGGCTGGTGATTACTGTCACCCGGTGACCCTGATCGAGAAGGTAGCGGGCGAATTCGTAGTGTCGCGTCCCGCCGGCTTCGTCCAGCGCCACGAAAGCTTGGTGAATTAACAGAATATGGAGCTTTTTGTCGGTCGTTGCCATTACTTGGGAAGGGTCCACGTACTAGTAATCGTGATGGGTAATGGTCCTTCCGCGTCCGCAATGAAAGAAAGCGCCGGAACCTTGACGCTATAGGTCGGCGATGCCCAACCCAGCACACGGTCGCTGGGTCCGGAACCGTGCAATAACTCACCGGCGCGTATGAGCTTAAGCTCAGTTAAATCGCCAACACTCCCATCCACAGAGATCTCGATTTCACCGTAGGGGGATTTGATGCGAATTTCCTGTGTATCGAATTGCCAGTCCCAGTCCGGTAGCAGCCAGTGCAGGCGCGCGCGAAATGGTTTTTTCGTTTCCTCAGTCGGCAACAAGTGGTCGGCTACCACCCACCGATCGGCATTCCAACTCGCCTCGCGGCGCTGCAGGACCCCCAGCCTCCGATAACCGTCGTGTTGGGCCGCCACGGCAGCCAGTCGGCCATCTGGCCCTCGCGAACTGGACACGATTTTCGCTCTTCCCCAATCCAACCACAAGAAACGGCCGGCGCGTGTCATCGGCTCCTGTCCGTTTATTGTGACTGTATTATGCACCCGCGCACTGGCTAGTCCATTGTCCCAGGGCGCTGTAGCGGTGTAAAGGTAGCTGCCCGCATCTTGAGCGATATTCAGGCCGTGCCACCAAATATCCAGATGCAACTGGTCGGCATGCCCCGGCCGCTCTTTGAAATCAGCTATTCTGAAATAAGCCCAGGTCTTTTTTCCCGCCAGCCGCACCAGTTTGTCTTTTCGTCGAATTCTTCCGCTGCGCTTACCGGGCTTGAGCCCAAGCCACAATCCCATCTCGTCCCAAGCACCCGGTTTCAGAACTGTTTCTCCGCCAAAGGCGATGCTGCCTGCCTGTAGCACTGGCCGGTAATCTTCGAATGGCAGGACGCTCAGGGGCAGGATATAGGCGCCATCATTGGGGCCCAGGTTCGGGGCGCGGCCGCTTTCTTCATCTAACAGGGCAAGCAGCCACTCGTTTGCCTTCGCCAACTTGTCTATGGTTGCTGCGGGAAGCGGCTCGCCCAGTGCATTTGCCAATGCGCTGCCCCACAGTCCCAACTGCAACAGAACCCGATGGTAGTTACAGCTGTGTTGTGCGTAGGCGCCATCTTTGTGAATCTGGGCTCCGATTCCCTCTTGGTACAGTTTCAGACCCAAAGTTTTCCATTCGGCTGCTTTGGGATGTTCAGACAGCAGGGCGGCCGCCGTTACCAGCCCCAGGGCTTCGCTCAGCAAATGGTTGTTGTTTTGCGCTCGTGCGTAATCTAAAGTCGGTGGAATTCTTTCCGCGTGGGCCATTACGGCAGTGGCCAGGGCTTGTTTCCGTGATTTCGTCGTGGCCAGTGAATTAGCAATCAGGCTGTAGCAGTAGGCGAGAGAAATCATGCGCAGCGCCACTTCTTGCGCTGAGGACCAATGCGGCCCGAGGTTCGGTGGATTGGCCGCCGTGAAATCCTCGAAAAATCTCCAAAAGCCCTCTGCATAGCGCTCGTCTACACTTAGCCAATAGGCGCGGGCTAGAAACGTAGCCCACGAAAAGCGGCCGGCTTCCCAAACCGGCTTGATATCCCCCCCATTAGGCAACTGACTGTGGGATCTCGTCCAATGTTGCAGCGGCAGGGGTGGGCGCAAATCCAGCTTCCGCGGCTCGGCGCCGAACAGACGCACTTTGCCATTCAGGATTTCATCGGCCTGCCTCAAGACCTCCACAGCCTGTTTGCCAAGCAGCGATCCGAATTCCTGTTTGCCTGCCGGTTTGATAAGGATTCTTAGCTGGATCTCGCTGGCCTTTGGCTTGCTGCCCCCGGGCGGCGTTTGCAGCCGCAGCCAGCCGCTGGCCAGCTTCAATTGATATTTGGCATAAAGCCAAATAGTTTTAGGTCCGAGCTGGCGCCACGCTTTTGGAAGTGCTGCGATTTTTTGGGTCAGGGGCATTGTGTGCTGGTGCAGGCATCTTACCATTCTGAGAGGCGTGATGCCTTACTCTAGGTTGGACAATTTGGATTTGTGCTAGTCAGATTTGCGCATGTTAAAATCGCAGCGTTGAAACGAATAATCATCATATTGGCCCTGACCGTGCTCATTGCCGTGTTGCCCGGCCCGGCGGCGGCCCAAAGTGGGGCAACGCTAACCCTGCGCCACCTCGAAACCGAAGCTTTTCCCCTGATTTCTGGCTACCTGGACGCGCGGGATTCTACCGGCGCGCCCATCACCGATCTGCAAGCCTCCCGGGTACAGGCGCTTGAAGACGGCCAGCAACGGGCCGTCACTGAATTGCGTACGGTGCAAACCGGCTTGCGGGTGATCCTGGTCATCAATCCAGCCGAACCCTTCAATATTCGCGATTCCCAGGGAACCACGCGCTTCGATTACGCCAAAGCGCAGATCTTGGACTGGGCAAACTCATTGCCCTCGAACTCTGCCACTTCACTGAGTTTGATTACGCCCGATGGCATTATCCTGAGTGACGAATCCGCAGCCCCTTGGATTGCGGCTTTGGAGGCGATCCAGCCCGATTTTCCCCAACAGGACGTAAATACCCAAACGCTGGTGCGAGCATTGGAGTTAAGCGCTCAAGCCGGGCCCGAACCCGGAATGGGCACGGCCATTTGGTGGCTGACAGCCACACCTCCACTCGAAACACTCGCTACGCTTCCTGACTGGCAGGCCGTGTTGGCCGAGGGCGGGATTCCGCTTTTTATTTGGCAGGTGGACGCACGTTCCAATTTCGAGACCGAAGCCACTCAGTCTTTGCAGACACTTGCTCAGGGGAGTGGCGGGCAGTGGTTTGGTTTTTCTGGTGGTGAAGAATTCCCTCTCCCGGAATCTTATTTCAATCCGTTCCGCAGCGCCTATTTCTTCCTATACAGTTCGCAACTATCCACTGCGGGTGTTCACCAGGTACAACTACAAATGGATGCGCAGGGAACGTTGGTGACTTCACAAGCCCTCAGCTTTGAGTTGGATATCCAGCCGCCCAATCCCATCCTGGTCACTCCGCCGGCGCAGATCGAGCGCAGCCCGTCCAGCCAGGATCCTCGGCAGCTTGCGCCCTTCAGCCAGCCTATTGAAATTATGGTTGAATTTCCCGATGATTTTGAGCGCAATCTGGTACGCACCGCGTTATTTGTGAATGATGAGCGCGTCGCCGAAAACACTTCGGCGCCGTTTACGCGTTTCGTCTGGGATCTAAGCGGCTACGAAGTGAGCCAGCAAGCGCTGTTGCGCGTGGAAGCGGAAGACGAACTGGGCTTGGTGGGCTCGAGCATTGAGTTCCCCGTCCAGCTTCTGGTGACGAATCCTCCCTCAGCGTTCCAGGCCTTCCTGGCACGCGGGGGCCCGGTGCTGGTAGTCACAGGGGTGTTGATCGCGACCGCCACCTTCTTTTTGGTGATGGTGCTTTCAGGCTGGTTCAAGCCAGCTCGCCTCGGCGCCAAATTATTCAGACGTCCTCAGCCCGCGCCGCAAGCCCCAGATCCTTTGCACGACTCTCCTTTGCCTTCAGGTGAGGCAAAGGAGAGGGGTGGTACCCCTGACCCCAAGCACTTCCGAGCAGCCCCTGCCTATTTGCAGAGATTGACGATTCATGAGGTAAATGAAGGGCCGCAAATTTGGCCTATCAACCAAGACCAGGTCTTGATCGGTGCTGCCAAAGATTGCACGCTAAGCCTGCAGGAAGAATCCGTATCCCCACAACACGCCCGTCTGGTCCGTGGAGATGATGGCACTTACCAGGTCGCGGACCTTGGCTCGGAGGCAGGCACCTGGGTGAACTATGCTCCCGTTTCTGCCGAAGGCAGCAGCCTGCGAGATGGCGACCTGCTGCACATTGGCCGCGTAGCCTTCCGCTTTCTTTTGCAGTCTTCGAATAGCGACTCGTCTGAGTCCGCATGATCCCCGCTGAGTACTCGCCGTTTCCAGTTTCAATGTCTTCGCATGCAGGCAAGGGCGGGCAAGTAAACGAAGACCGCTATCGTGTCGAATCGTTTTTCCTCGATGAAGAGGAAAAGGTCGCTTCTCTGTTCGCCATTTTGGCGGATGGCATCGGCGCACACCGCGCCGGCCAGGTGGCTGCCGAATTGGCCGTGGAGACGATCACGCGCGCCGTGGCCCATAGCGATGCCAGCCAGCCCACGGGCATCCTGCAGGCGGCCATCGTTCAGGCCGGTCAAGCCGTTCTCTACCGCTCCGAATCGCGGCGCGAATGGAAGGGGATGGGCAGCACTTGCTTGTGCGCCTGGTTGGTGGGTGACCGGCTTTATATGGCCTCAGTGGGCAATTCGCGTTTGTTTCTCCTGCGCGGCCGCCGCTTGCAGCAACTCAACGTGGTGCATCAACTTCCCCGCGATGTTTCACCCGCGGTAGAACATAAGCGTGGGCGCAAAAAGGTTGATGACGATCCGCTGCGCGGCTATCTCGGCTCCAAGGCTCCTGTCGAGATCGATTTGCGTTTGGCCTTCGATGCCAGCGGGCAGGGTCGGCGTGGTTCCCAAAAAATCCAGGGATTGCCCTTATTGCCCAACGACCGGCTGCTGTTGTGTACGGACGGCCTGGGAGACACGTTGAAACCCAATGAGATCCTGGAAATATTAGGCGACCGGCAGATGGACTCCGCTGCTCCTGACCTGGTGCAGTTCGCCTTGGAGAAGGGCGCGCATGACAACCTGACGGCAGTGGTGATCGGCATTCCCCCTGCATCTCCTCCCTTAAGGGGAGAACCCATCAACTGGCGGCGTGCTCTCGCTTCCGTGTTGTTATTCGGCTTATTGGTTTTCTTGGGCTTGTTTGCTTGGTGGCTATGGATTAGTCGAATCCTTTCTCTAAACCCACCGACCCTTACTCCCATCGATACGCTCACTCCTGTTGCTACCAATACAGCAATACCGGATAACGAATAACCCCACCCATCACGTCTCGGCTCGTTACTTGGGCTATGATTGCCCTCTAGATATGCCTCGCACGAAAATAGCGGCCAAGGCAGCCTCCGACGCGCGGCCGCCCAAAACGAACATGGCTCTCACCTTGGAGAAAAAACTGCCCGCAGCCACCGTGGCCTTGCTTGGCGCAATAGTCCGGCACGCCGAGCAGCAAGGCGCGCCCCTTTACTTAGTTGGCGGCTGTGTGCGCGACCTGCTGCTGGGTCGCCGAAACCTGGATTTAGACTTGGTCTTAGAGGGTAGCGCTATTCAATTGGGCCGCACGCTGGTTAAACGCTTTGGCGGGCGGCTGGTGACGCACAAGGCCTTCGGCACCGCGGTTTGGCGGTTGCCCGAAGACCAGGCGAGCCTGTTGCGTGAATTGCGCGTACCAAATCGAAATGCAGGTCGCGCCCGTTTGCCTGACTTCCTCGACCTCATCACCGCTCGGCGTGAAAGCTACCCGCATCCAGCTGCGCTGCCCAGGGTGCAGTTCGCTGGGATTCGCGAAGATCAATATCGCCGCGATTTCACCATCAATACATTGGCTGTTCGCCTGGATGGTTCCGATGCCGGCTGGTTGTTGGATTCTTGGGGTGGCTTGCGGGACTTGCGCGCCGGGGTATTGCGCACGTTGCATCTCCTCTCGTTTTCCGATGACCCTACGCGCATTTTGCGTGTCCTGCGTCTGGCGGGTCGCCTGGGCTTCAAAATCGAAAAAGGAACCCGTTCCCAACTTAATACGTTTCTCCCCGTTCTAGACCAAGTCTCCGGGGAGCGTCTGCGCAATGAATTGGAACTGGCGCTGTTGGAAAAAGAACGCGTTTCCATTTTGCAGTCGATGCAAAGACTGCATGTTCTGCAGTTCATTCATCCCCAATTGCGTCTCTCCGGTGGCGCAGTCCGCGCGTTGAACGCGGCGCCCGAAAAATCCATCACAGCTTATTGGGATCTTGATTCTGTTGGGTCTGCCGACCTGGGATTCGTCCTGTGGCTAATGGATTCCTCGCCCTCGCAGATCGAGAGCATCGCCAGTCGACTCAGCTTTCGCGCGGATTTACGCGAGGCCATCTTGGCCGCCGCGCGTCTTCATAATCTGAAAGCGAAAATGCGCAAATTTCCAGCCAGCAAAAGCGTCGAGATTTTGGAAAGAATGCCCGCCCTGGCTATCTACGCAGCCTACTTTGCTGACCAAGGCTCGGATTTGGCTGAGCGTCTGAAGCTGTACGTGCGCAAGTGGCGCCACGTGCAACCGCACACGGATGGCAGTACCCTGCGTAAGTTGGGGCTGAAACCGGGTCCGAGCTATAAGCGCATCCTGAGCCAATTGCGGGCTGCCTGGTTGGATGGCAAGATTAGCACCGCGAAACAAGAGCAAACCTTGTTAAAAAAGTTGCTTGATGGGCACTGTTGAGCTGACCGCACAGACCGCCTGGCTCGCCGAGGCCATTCGGCAAGCGACCCAGACAGACCTGGCTGCCCTGGAATGGGAAGGCGCCTTTATCCATTTCCGGCGCGTGTATGCCAGGGCTTTCCAACGCGCTCAGCTCGGAGATGCCTTGCTTTGGGTTGTAGAACGGGCCCCGGGCTTTCTAATTGCCCAGCTTTTTGTGCTGCTCAAGAGCGAAAAGGAGCCCGCCGTAGCCGATGGCCGCCAACGGGCATTCATTCATTCCTTCCGTGTTCGTCCAGAATTTCGTTCCCGTGGGCTGGGCAGCGGTCTGCTCAAACACGCAGAACTTGATCTGCTGGAGCGCGGTTTCCGCTGGGCTTACCTGCACGTCGCCGATGAAAACACTGCAGCCGTCCGTTTCTATGAACGTAGCGGCTATCGCCGCGTCTTCCCGGTCCCGGGTGACTGGTCCTATGAGGACCATCTGGGAATGGAGCGCCATGTGCACGAGCCTGGCTGGCGGATGAGGAAATCCCTCACCGAAGAATAAATTTTTTACCCGAGGAGTCATTTGTCGAACAGCCGAACGGCTTCGCTCGCGTTGCTACGCAACGCGCCTTGCCATCTCGAATTTTTCATGCTAAAATCTTCCTGTTCCGTAGCACCCCATAGGAAGGTTTATGGAAAGTGGGCAACCCCCACTTTCTTGCTTATATAGCGATATGGACAAACTGATTACATACTTGAGGAGAACGAGGAAATAAGGATTGTTCTGCAATTCGACCTTTCCTCATTCTCCCTAAAACGGCTGGCGGCACTGTGTCTTTTATACAGGCCGAGTTCAAACCGCAGGCCGTAGGAGTAACGAAAATGAAAAAAGAATTCTCTCTGGCGTTCAATGAAGTCCTGGATGACAAGCAGTTGCCCCGCGAGGTCATCTTGCAGGCGGTCAAGGACGCGCTGGTCCAGGCGTATCGGAAGACTGTCAATGCCTCGGCCGCGCAGCTCATTGAGGCCGTTATTGATGAAGCAACGGGTGAAGTGCAGATCTTTGCCGAAAAAGAAGTCGTCGAAGATGTCCAGGACGAACGCACTGAAGTCACCCTCGACGTGGCCCGCAAAGCCGACCCCAACGCCCAATTGGGCGACGTTGTCGTCGTCGAGACCACGCCCGAGAATTTCGGTCGCGTGGCCGCTCAGGCTGCTCGCCAGATGATCCAGCAGCGCATCCGCGAAGCGGAACGCGACGCCCAAAAGGAACATTTCTCCCAGTTGGTGGGCGAGGTGGTCAATGGCGTTGTGCAAGCCTCTAACCCGCATATGATCACCCTGGGCTTGGACCGCAAAGCCGAGGGCAAGATGCCGCGCAGCCAGCAAATCCCCGGCGAGCGCTTCCGCGTGCATGACCGCGTGCGCGCCCTGTTGCTCGAAGTGAAAGATACCACCCGCGGCCCGGAGATCATCCTCTCCCGCGGCCACCGCGATTTCCTGCGCCGCCTGCTCGAAGACGAAGTGCCCGAGATCTATCAAGGTCTCGTTGAAATTCGCGCCATCGCCCGTGAACCCGGCTACCGTTCCAAGGTGGCCGTGTCCGCGTTGCAGGCCGGCATCGATCCTGTGGGGGCCTGCGTAGGTATCCGTGGCGTGCGCATTCAGGCTATCGTGCGCGAACTCCACGAGGAAAAAATTGACGTCATCGAATGGAATCCGGATCCCGCACAGTTCATCGCCAAAGCGTTGAGCCCCGCCCGCGTGACTGGTGTGTATTTAGACGAGGTTACCGAGGGGAACAAGACCGCGACCGTTGTGGTGCCCGAAGATCAGTTGAGTCTGGCTATCGGCCGCGACGGGCAGAATGCCCGCCTGGCTGCCAAACTTACCTCCTGGCGCATCGATATCAAGAGTCTCACCGAAGCGGCCGCAGACGCGCTGCACAAGGCGCAAAGCGACGCCGCCTTCATCGAGGAAAATGCGGATCTGGTTGATGTATTACTTCAGATTGAGGCCGTCCTGGCTAAGAAAGCCGAAGGACGCCCTGTCACCCCGGAAGAGTACACGCTGCTTAATCGCTTCGTCGATCGTGTCGAGCGCGGCGCCCAATTCCGTCGCGAAGCCGTGTTGGATGCCGAGCGCGAAGAGCGCGCCGCGCTGGAATCCACTCTACCGGAAGCCGCCTTTGACATCCCGCTGGAAGACCTGGGCCTGCCGCCCAGCCTCAGCATCAAGATCTCTGGCGAAGGCTTCTCGACGATCGGTGACCTGATGCTGCAGTTGAAACTGGATCCCGACCGGATCTTGGCAATCAACGGCGTAGGCCCCAAAGCTCTGGAAACCATTCAGCAAGCTCTGGATGCCTTCAAGTTCCCCGAACCAGTGAAACGGAAGCCTGAACCGGTGGCTGAACCTGAGCCGGAACCGCAACCCGAGCCCGAGCTTGTGCAGGTGGTGGAAGAAAAAGTTCCTGCAGCAGAGGAAGTCGAAAAACCCGTCCAGCTTTCTGAAGAGGACGAAAGGTTGTTGGCTGAAATGCAAGGCAAGACAACCGCTCAGGCGGAAGCCAAGCCCGTCCCGAGTGAGCCGCTTCGCGGCGACGAGGGAAAACAATCCGTGGATGAAATTTTTGCCCGCTCAGCCGAACAATTACTCGGCAAGAAGAAGACTAGGCCTGCCAAGCCCGCCCCTTCCGGTGGAGCCAAAGTGCCTGAACCTGAAAAGAAAAAGCCTAAGAAGAAGAAATTCCGCGAGCTGGAATATGATCCCGATCATGATGTGACGATCGTGCGCCGCCGCAAAGATGAGTGGGAAGAGGAATAGGCCCTTGCTCCGACTTTGCGAGGACGGCGCTGCCCGACGAAGCAATCCCCCTCACGTATAGGGAATGGTTTGGCAAACAAAGGTATCTAACAATGGCCAAGCGCAAACAGCCTCGCCGCGTTAAACATGTTCCGCAACGTACTTGCGTAGCCTGCCGCGAAGTCCAGGCCAAGGGCACACTGGTGCGCCTGGTGCGCACTCCCGAAGGCGTGTTCCCCGATACGACGGGAAAACTGGCTGGCCGCGGAGCTTACTTGCACGCAAAACGCGAATGTTGGGAACGCGGGATCACACACGCTTTGCCCAACGCCTTGCGCACCCAACTCACCGATGAAGACCGACAACGACTAACCCGATATTTCGAGGAGTTGCCAGCCGGAATAACAATGGGTTAAATGGCAGTTACTGTCAACTGTCAACTGTTGACTGACAACTGGTAAAATAATGCGCTCGGGGGACTAGGGGCGAGGGGAGGAAGGACGGATCTTATGACTGAGAATGTGGCAGAAAACGAAATCAAATCCATTGAATTACCCGCCAACTTAACGGTGCGCGAACTGGCGGATTTCTTAAAAGCTAGCCCGATCCAGATTATCAAGACTCTGATGGCCAACGGGGTGATGGCCAACATCAATCAGCAGATCGATTTTGATACGGCTGCCATCGTGGCGTCTGAGCTCGGGTTTGAGGCCACCATGAAAAAGGTGGCTCAACTAGAGACCAAAGAAGTCGGCGAGATTCCGCTTTGGCGTCTGTTGATTGCCAACGAAGACAAGCAGACCCTGGTGCGCCGCCCGCCAGTGGTCACCATTCTTGGTCACGTCGACCATGGCAAGACTACGCTGCTAGACGCCATTCGCCAGAGTAGCGTGGTGAGCGAAGAGGCTGGCGGAATTACCCAGCATATTGGCGCTTACCAGGCGTTGCACAAAGACCGCCTCATCACTTTCCTGGATACGCCCGGCCATGCCGCCTTCACCGCCATGCGCTCCCGCGGTGCCCAGGGCGCCGACCTGGTTATTTTGGTCGTCGCCGCCGATGACGGCGTGATGCCCCAGACCAAAGAGGCGCTGGCCCATGCCCGCGCCGCACGCGTTCCCATTGTGGTGGCGCTGAACAAAGTGGACAAACCCAATGCCAACCCGGATCGCGTCAAGAAACAGTTAGCGGAAAACGGCCTCATTCCTGATGACTGGGATGGCGACACCATCGTAGTGCCAGTTTCCGCGAAACAAAAACAAGGTCTCCAGGACCTGTTGGAGGCCATTTTGTTGGTGGCCGATAACACCGAAATTTTGGCCAATCCTTCCGGCCAGGTGATTGGTACCGTGATTGAGGCCGAGCGCGATCCGTCTCGTGGTGTAGTCGCTACCCTCTTGGTTCAAAACGGTACCTTGCACGTGGGCGATACGGTGGTTGTTGGCACGGCCCACGGTCATCTGCGCGCCATGTTCGATTTTGCCGGCCAACCCATCAAGGAGGCCGGTCCTTCGTCTCCGGTATCCGTCCTCGGACTCAACGACGTTCCCGCCGCGGGCGAACCGTTCCGCGTCGTGGAATCCGAACGCGAGGCTCGTGCCCTGGTAGCCGAACGCGTCGAGAAGGAAAAACTGGATCGGGCTGGCGGCGCTGTCCCGCTGACTCTGGAAAGCATGTTCGACGCTTTCCAGGCAGGCGACGTCCGTGAGTTGCGCCTCATCGTGAAAGCTGATGTGCAAGGCTCTCTGGAACCCATTGTCTCCTCATTACAAAACCTCAGCGCTGGTGACAAGGCCGGCGAAATCGGTGTAAATGTTTTGCATACCGGCACCGGAAACATCTCCT
>JAMCZK010000055.1 GCA_023485685.1 Chloroflexota bacterium
CAAAAAGTGGACCAACCCCATCTGGAACTGGCCGCTGGTGCTTAATCAGTTGACTATCCGCTTTGAGGGACGTTGGCCACAGTGATAACCTATCCAGCCCATTTACACACGTTTTCTGATACTCCCGTGAATTAAAATTAAAGCAAGTAAAAAACTACTTTTTTTCATTATATATGGTCTCTACAGCAATCTTTAAATGTTTAACAATGATAATAACTATACTCCCTAATTATATAGTTTATTATCACCGATTAAGAAGCGCTCTTAGAAGTGTCTGTGTAATTGCATAGTAGTTGCTTTTTGGATCTAAATTATCATCGAAGATTGTTGGATCGGCATTCGTTGCTCCATTAAACTGCGTTTGTTCGAGATATGAATATTTATCACCAATGTTCCAAAATGTAATTTGTTTAACGACACCAGATTCTAATGCGGCTTCTATTATAGTTTGACTAATCTCTGCCTGTAATTTGGATCTTTTTTTGTTGGATAATTTGTAAGTTCGCTTAATGAATTATTATTAATATAATGAATAACCGATTTATTCGACCAGCTTGGCCTTTCTATAATCTGTTGGTTAGGTTTAGGTTCATAATAAAATTTTAGATTAGGATTAGCTTGTAAAGAAATATAGTTTTTTAAAATCGGGTTAATAGAAAAACTATGATTTTTTTTATATATAAAAAAACTTATTATTGACACAATAATAACTTCCATACTAATTATGACTAAAGCACCTTTTCTATTGATCATAAATAGATAAATTTAGAAAATAAAACGATGTATCTAATATAGTACAGACTATTTAGTGAAGAAAAGATTGCAAAATTGCATAATAAGATGGTTTGGGTAGGATATTACCATTCTCATCAATATTATATAAGGTTGGATCAGCATTTTTAGAATACCAACCATCTTCACTATTAGCCATTTCTAACCAAGAAAAATCGTCTCCGACTGGTTCCCAAAAAGTAATTTGTTGTACCTTACCACTTTCCAAGCACGCCTCAATGAAATTCTTGTAGATCGCAGCTTGAATTAAGAATCTATCATTTCCTTTAAGATTTTTTATATTTACATCAAGTTCTGTAATAAATATAGGTAAATTATTACTGCCAGTTTCATAGTAAGAATCAATTACCGCTTTTATATTATTTTTATCAAGCCAAAAATCAACGTTGTTTTGATCAATAAAAAGATGACCTTGTAGACCAATAGCATCAATATTACCCTGTTGAGCTAAAGTTGAGATAAATTGTTGTGCTTTCTCTCTTTTATTTAAATTTGAAGAAGATAAAGAAAATTCTTCATCGTGGTTATAAATTAATATACCAGTATCTCCGTCATTTTTAAGAGCGTCTCTTACTGCTTGAAAAGCAAATAAAGGATACTCATCTCCTAATATTTGATAGTAACCATCTTTATTTGGTTCACTTGCAGCTTCGTTTGTTACGATCCAGTAGCTTACATCATTGCCATATTTAGCTATTAACTGATTTATTCTATCGGTCATTAATTGCTTAAGTTGCTCTGGTGTTGGATTATTTTTTAACACTTCAACCCAATCAAAATCACTTTTACCATAAAATATAGGCATGACTATTTCCATATTAGCTTGTTTAGCTGAGTTTATATCAGGATCAACATCACTAAAGTATAATGATGTCTTGTCTCTGATTTCTCCTCTTTGAGTAAGAGGCCAACTTGCTCGATCTATGACGGCAAGATTAAATTGTAATTCTATAGTATCTATTACTTCTTGAGGATATAAAGAATTATCAGGTAACTTATGTCTTAAAGGTGTTCCAACGTGGATTCCATATTTTGCTAGCGCTATCTCTGATAGTGTAGCTTCACTCCACCCCCACTCCCCATTTTCTCCCTGCTGAGCAATCATGAGGGGAGTGCCGGATTCGTCAAAGTCGGCGGTTTGGGAAAGATCGGAAGTCGTCAAAACGGCAAACTGACTGCCGTCGACGGCGGTTTTGACTTCCGGAGTCAATTCTCCAACTTGATCGGGCGTAACGCCAAAAGCATTAGCAAACTCAACAATTGGGGAATCCTGTTTGGTGACGTCGAAAAGCTCGGGATTTGAAATTTTTGGGTCGGGCAACTGTAATCCATCGACTTCAATTGTTGGGACAGAGGGAGTAGGATTTTCTGGGGAAGGAGTTGGCGTCAAACTATCTGGGGTTGCGGGATTAATAGTCGGACTGGCGGCTTCGGCTCCGGTTTGGCTGCAAGCGCCAAGAAATGCCGCGAGCAAGGCTAGGCTTGCAAGCCCAAAACGAGCAAACCGGCTCTTTAGCAATCTTTGGCGCTTTTCAAGGGTAAATTGAGTTATTTGCCGTTTTAGAAACCGGGAACGGTTACTTGCTCGAGTAGTAATCCTCGGCGCCTGCACACGTAGCAGTCTTCGGCGCTTTTTCCGGCTGTTTGTTAGCATTTCTCGGCTCCCAAGTGCCCTACTTATTATATACTTGAACGATGGCTTCGATGTCTGAGCAAGTTGCTTGTCCTCATTGCAATTCGAAAAACGTCATCCGCAAAGGGTCGCGTAAGAACCAATACCGCTTGGCGCCGCGCTATCTGTGCAAAGCATGCCACAGATATTTTACCTTCGGTGGAATCCCCGGGACGAAATACCCGCCCGCGATTATCCTCAGCGCTCTAAGCCTTTATAACCTCGGCTACCCTCAAATAGCTGTGGCCGAAAGGCTGGCGACGCGCTATCACATGAACGTCTCCCAACGCACAATTTCAACCTGGATCCAGCGCTATACTTCCTTATGCACCTTTAAGAACCTACGCACAAATGCGCGGGAACTCTTTGCTCCCAACCAGATAATTTGGTCCCAAAAGTTAGAGCATCGCCAAGTGTATGTGTATAAGGTTCACAAGGCCAAACTCGAACTGCTGCAGGGCATTCTGCTGCGAGCTGAAGATTTTCGACGCCTGCGCGAATACCTACTGTCGATCGTCGATCCAGCCTTTCCCCATCGCTTATTCGGGCAAGACGGAGCTGCCCTCGATTCGACCAAAGAATCTTTGCGATCCTCACAGACCAAGTTGCGATTTCTGAAAATTGCCAATAAACGAAAAGAAAACCTGGCTAGCCGGTTGGCAAGCCAAGGTCTTCTCCTTGCCCAAAGTAATCGAGGGCGGCACAAACAGATCCAAGACTTCATGCTTATCAACGACAGTTCTACGCTTGCCTGTGAAGTTCCCGTTTACTTGAGAGCTGAACATATCAAGTATTTTCATGAGAAAGGCTTCTATCTGCCGATCACTGAAAGCGAGACACCCATCACAGGGCACATCGATTTGGTGCAAGTGCGGCAGCGTTACGTCCATATCCTGGATTACAAACCGGACGCCAGAAAAATCCAGCCCATAAGCCAATTAACGATCTATGCATTAGCCTTGGCTTCCCAAACCAAGCTGCCGCTCAAATTGTTCAAATGCGCCTGGTTCGACGAGCAGGACTATTTTGAGTTTTATCCACTTCAGGCAGTTTATCGAAAGAGAAGGACGCAATGACATCCAGTTCATTCCTTTACCTCTCCCGCCGTGACATCGAATCCATCAACCTTCCGATGATGGAAATCATCGAAGCCTTGGAAGCCATGTTTAGGGAAAAAGGCAATAGCAAAGTAGAAATGCCGCCCAAGCCCGGCATCCATACCCGACCGAATGCCTTCATTCACGCCATGCCTGCATATATTCCCAGCCTGGAGTCCGCGGGGATGAAATGGGTATCCGGTTACCCGGGTAATCAGGAGAAGGGGCTGCCTTATATCAGCGGATTGCTGATCCTGAACGACCCTGAAACCGGAATCCCGCTCGCGGTTATGGATTGCACCTGGATCACCGCCAAGCGCACTGGCGCAGCCACTGCGCTGGCCGCCAAATACCTGGCACGGCCGGAGAGTACCACGGTGGGCATCGTTGCCTGTGGCGTGCAGGGACGCAGCAACCTGGAAGCGCTGGCCTGCATATTCAAGATCAAGAAGGTGAAGGCATTCGATATCAAGCCAGAGATCGCTGTGAGCTACGCGGAAGAAATGAAAGCCCAATTGGGATTGGATATTGAGCCTGTCCACAGCTTGCCGGAAGCGGTGAAGGGAATGGACATCGTGGTTACCAGCGGGCCGATCCTTAAACACCCTACGCCGGCTATCGAAGCCGGTTGGCTGGCACAGGGTGCCTTTGCATCATTAGTGGATTTCGATTCCTACTGGCAGGGCGCGGCTCTGAAAGAGATGGACAAAATCGCTACGGATGATCTGGCGCAGATGGGTTACTACCGTCACGAGGGTTACTTCAAAGAGACGTCTGATGCTTATGCAGATCTCGGTGAAATTGTGGCCGGAAAGAAACCGGGACGCGAAAACGCAAACGAACGCATTGCTGCGATCAACTTAGGCCTTGCCCTGGATGACATGGCCACAGCCATTCGAATTTATCAGCGGGCAAAAGACACAGGGATTGGGACAGAGCTGCCGCTATAAAATCCCATCAGTTTCACTTTGATCGCTCTGCATGTTTCAGGACCAGGGGATTCTCAATAGCATATCGAATCAAGTCAGAATTCTTCTCCACCCCCAGCTTGCGCTTAATGGTATTCATATGCGTGTAGACGGTATAGATGCTAACTACCAGATTTTTTGCGATATCTTTTACCGACATCCCCTTTCCAAGTTGTTCAAACACCTCAATCTCGCGATTTGTCAAGCTTTGAAACGAACCTGATTTTAGCTCTTGAGCAAACTCAATGTTGTCGGTGATCAGCGGACTGACGAAACGCTGCCCTCGCATGATCATGTCAAGGGCGGTATTTAGTTCTTCCACCATGGACTTTTTGAGTATGTATCCCGACACTCCGGCTTCCATGGCCTGTTGAACGAATGTGGGGTTATTGAACATGGAAAGAACCAGAATTTTTACGTGCTTGTAAAGGGACTTAATTTTTCGCGTGGCCTCGATCCCATTCATTCCAGGCAGGGAAACGTCCATGACAATCAAATCGGGTAAACTCCCGGGCTGCAGAAGGTCCAACGCTTCTTCACCGCTGGCGGCCTCGCCCAAGATTTGCACATCGCGTTCGGTAGTCAGCAATGATGCCAGGCCTCGCCGCATAATATGGTGATCTTCAATTAGAAATATCTTCATCATCCTGCTTCAGGAGGCCATACTAGTCTTGGGAACGGGGATGGTCACCACCATTTCAGTACCCTCGCTAGGTTGGCTATGGATCTCCAGTAAACCCTGGATCTGAGCCAGACGCTCTCGAATCCCCAGCAAACCAAACCCTCGCCGACCTTTTCTGTCCTGGATTCCAGAACCATTGTCCTTCACAACCAAATAGAGAACATCCTCAAAGTAATTAATGGTTATGTCGACGTGGTCTGCATGGGCATGCTTGGCAACATTGGTCAGCGCTTCTTGGACAATGCGGTAGCAAACCAACTCAATCTCCGCCGGCAAGCGCAGGTTACCGGTGTCAGAGGCGAAATCGGTGCGGATCTTCATCCGCCGGGAAAAATCAGTGATGTACTGTTCCAAGGCTGACACCAGCCCTAGCGCGTTCAAGGCTGGAGGGCGTAAATCGTAAGCTAGCCGCTCGAGATCGGTGTTGAGGTCGACCACGATCTGGTCCAGATAACTAATCTGATCCTGAGCTTTCTTTGGGTTTTGGAGCAAGTTGTACCGTAACACTTGCAGTTCAGCGCGCAAGGCTAACAGCGCCTGTCCAGATTGATCATGCAGCTCCATGGCAATCTTTTGGCGTTCCTTTTCTTGCGCCCCAATAATTTTGTCCGAAAGACTCTGAAGCCGTTTATGGGCTTCCTGGAGGTCGGCAAACAGCGAGGCATTATCCAATGCCAGGGCAGCATGCTTTGCCAGCGCGGAGGCGAGTTGAGAATGTTTGTCGGTATAAAAATCCGGCGTGTTCTTATCGATCGAGAATAGCCCTATAGCATTTCCTTTCACGCGCAAGGGGACACCCATCCATGAGCGAATATGCTCTCCAAAAGGAGTCCACCTCCATTCGGGGGACTTGCGAGCATCATGAAGAATCACTGGTTGGGTACCGGTCAACACCTCGTTCATCAGATAAGTCTGATGGGGAAAGAAAGAAACCTTGGAAATATTTATCGGGCCGGAATAATTTTCGTAACCTCGTACGGCGTGCATATATAACAGGCCGTCTTGCAATAACATAACGCTCGCGCTGTCATATGGCACCAAGGTCTCTAGCTGATCCAGGAACAGAGAAAGTACTTCATCCCGGTTGAGGGTCGAAGTGAGAATCTTGGAGATCTGATTGATGGATTCAGCCAGCAAGCGCTGCGAATGTTCAGCCTGAAGAACCTGCCCTAGTGCTAACTGGGAATCGATCAATGTCGCGATCAAAACATAGAGCGATTCGCCTTGGTCTTCCAAATCGCTAAAATAGAAATGCATGTGGTTGTTAGGTCCGGATTTCATCAGACGAGCATGGAATATCCGTCCCCCAGCGGGTTCGGAGGCATGCTTGTTCGTCCACGAAATTTCCTGTGGGCCTGCGCTGGTTTGAAGAGTCAATGTCACTCGTTGAGCGCGTGTAAACTGTCCAACGGCTTCCAGAGTGCTTGAAAGGGCAGAGGTGAAATTATCCTCTGCTGGATAACCAACGGTCAGCCTGGAGATGGATTCGGTGATTTCGCTGAAATCTTTATTGGAATCGGATGCCCACCGTGGGACTAGTCTATCGCCAAGATCTACCATCTTATTTCCAAATTTTTGGATGATCCCTATGAAGGCCGGATCACAGCAAATTCAAGCACCTTGGATTTTAACCGGGCTCTGATTTTTTCTTCACGCAAAAAGGTATGATCCAAAGTGGCCAGCTGGATTTCTTGGAGTGTTTCCAGCGGCATCCCGAACACTGTTTGCAGCAACATCAATTCATTCGAAACTCGGGTACGCGAAGTAATCGGGTCGTCATCGTTAATAGAGATAGGAATGCCATAATCATACAGTGTTTTCAACGGATGTTCTTCGATCGAGGGCACTGTCCCGGTGTGGACGTTGCTCGTAGGGCAGATCTCCAATAGTATCTGACATTTTTTCAGCAAATCCATCACAACCCGAGATTCGATGCTGCGCACGCCATGCCCGATGCGCTGAGCGCCCAACACCTCAACTGCATAACGTACATTTTCAGCGCCGGCAGCCTCTCCTGCGTGCACCGTTATACCCAGACCCATCTCCCGCGCGGTTTCGACAGCTCCCCGGTGTAAGGAAGCCGGGTAACCCGCTTCGTCGCCCGCAAGGTCAAACCCAACCACACCTTGATCCGTTAATCGTCCGGCAATCCGCGCCAGGTCAACATTAACTTGTGGGTCATGATCGCGAAGCCCAGCCACGATCAGGCGGCAGACGATCCCAAATTTCGCCTCGGCCTCCTGCAGTCCGGCCAGCATACTCTCAACGCAGGCTTCTACTGGGAAATCTGGTGTGCTATGCAGGGCCGGGCCGTCCCTGAGTTCCAGATAGATCACTCCATCGCGATGGGCATCCTCGGCCGCCTCGTAGGATGTACGATATAGGGCCTCCCTATTATGAAGGATTGCATAATTCACTCTGATCTTGTTGAGGTATTCGACAAGAGTCTTTTCTGCACCATCCACTCGGAATTTCTCATCCACCTTGGCCGGATCAAACGGAAGCTTGACCTTGTTTTTAGCGGCCAGTTCCAGGAAAGTTTCTGGCCGAACTGAACCCTCTAGGTGCGTGTGGATGTTGCACTTAGGCATTTGGAGCAGTACTTCTGAAGGTTCAGGAGGAATAAAGGCTGTTTGCATTTTTTATCCCGCCCTATGAGACATTCTTGTTTGCTGATTGTTCAACCCGCAGTCCGGCCATGTAATAGCCTAGAGTCTCGCGCTTGGCTGCGCTGGCAGGGATTTCGGCGACCATACGTCCGTTATACATCACACCAATGCGGTCAGATAGCGAAAGGATCTCATCCAGTTCCACCGAAATCAGCAAAACTGCCACACCCTGATCTCGTGCTTCGATGATTCGCTTATGAATAAATTCGATCGAGCCTACATCCAATCCGCGTGTAGGTTGATTGATCACCAAGAGTTTGATGGCGCGGCTTAACTCGCGGGCGATAATCACCTTCTGTTGGTTTCCACCGGACAGACTGCTTACGGGTATGCTGACCGAAGGTGTGCGTATATCGAACTCTGCCACCAGTTTTTTGGCGTTTTTACGCATTTCCTGCGGGTGAATCCACCAGCCATCTGAAAAAGGTTGCTGATAATAGGTTTCAAGAACCAGATTGGCTTCGACCGAGAATGCCAACACCAAGCCATGCTTCTGACGATCTTCGGGAACATGGGCTAGACCGGCATGTGCGAGTAAACGCGGACCAAGATTCGTTATATCTTTCCCAAGAATTTTGACATTTCCGGAAACGGATTTCTTCAACCCGGTGATGGCTTCCACTAGCTCTGTTTGTCCGTTGCCCTGTACGCCGGCAATCCCATAAATCTCCCCGGCGCGGACCCCAAAAGAAACATCGTTCACCACTGGCTGATTGGATTTGCCTGGGACAGTCAACTTTTCCACCGAAAGAACGACCCCTTTCGGGTGCGACTGGCCTCTATCCACTGTCAATAGCACAGCCCGTCCTACCATCATGGCTGCCAGTTCCGCCATGTTGACTGCGTCAGGGGTCGTAGTACCAACAACTTTTCCCTGGCGCAACACAGTAATCCGATTGGCCACTGCTCGGACTTCTTTGAGTTTGTGAGTAATAAAAATAATTGACTTGCCTTGCCCCACCAGAGCCCGCATGATCTCGAATAACTCTTCGGTCTCTTGGGGTGTGAGCACGGCGGTCGGCTCATCCAAGATCAAGATATCTGCGCCCTTGTATAAAACTTTTAGAATTTCAACGCGTTGCGCTTCCCCTACTGACAAATCTTCAACAGTCGCATCAGGGTCCACTCGTAAACCATATCGTTCACCCAAGGAGCGAATTTCCTGACTGACTTGCTTGCGGTCCAGGCGACCCAGCATGCCCAGGGGCAGCCCACGTGTCTTTTCATGGCCAAGCATCAAGTTTTCAGTTACCGTCATGACAGGAACGAGCTTGAAATGCTGGTGAACCATTCCAATGCCTGCCCGTAGGGCGTCATTCGGGTCTTCTATATCCGCCGGTTCATTGTTTACTAGGATACGGCCGGAATCCGGCTTATAGAGCCCATAAACAATATTCATCAAGGTGGTTTTTCCAGCGCCATTTTCACCCAGCACGGCGTGAATCTCTTGCGAAAGAAGATCAAAACAGATCGAAGCGTTTGCCAGAACACCAGGAAAGTGTTTTGTAATATTCTCAAGTTGCAAAACAGGTGTTGTCATGCGGACTCATTGTTTCTCATATGGCCGGCCGATCGCCGCCGGCCCAACTGCTTTGCGGACTAATCCGGTTAAAGCCAGGATTGTCAGAATGTAGGGCAGCAGGCCAAGGAATTCAATGGGGATCGCCATGTCTGGAAATTGGATCAGCTTGGCGGCGATCAAAGTCAGCGCTCCTAGACCGATTAGCGATAAATTCACAACCAATGAGCGGCTTGATCGGCTGCGGATCACCCAGGAACGAATCAGGCCAACCGCTCCTACAAACAAGACGATCACCGCGATGATAACCACAAGCGCATAGAGGTGGTTGATATCCCCAAACTGCAAGCGCACTCCCAGCGCTTCGGCAAAACCAAACAACAGGGCGGCAAGAAATGCGCCCACGGGTGTCCAGCGCCCGAAAATCATCACCGCCAGGGCGATAAATCCCCGGCCAGCGGTCATCAATTTCTGAAAACGTCCGACACTTTCCAATACCAAAAATGCGCCGCCCAGACCAGCCAGTGCACCACCCAGAATGACATTGATATAGCGTGTTCGATTTACATTAATCCCCACGGTGTCCGCCGCACTTGGGTGCTCCCCAACAGAGCGCATCCGCAGACCCCAAGGAGTATTGAAAATTGCATACTGCAGAAAAATAACCAACCCGAACATGAAGTAAACCATGGGCTGCTGGGAGAAAAAAATCTTCCCCAGGATAGGGATCTGAGAAAGCAGGGGAATGGGAACTTCAGGGAAAACACCCACACCCGAGAGGTGACTGGGATCGATGTACACATTGGCTGCATAGTCAGTTATGCCAGCCGCCAACAGGTTGATGACGGTGCCGCTGATCACCTGGTCAATCTTGTAATGGATGGAAAGCACTGCATGCAGTGCCGCTACGAGCGCGGCACTCAAAACCCCAATAGCCAGGCCAACGATTAACGCAAGGTTTGGGGAGAACGCAGCCCCGGTCCATTTACCAAACAGCGCAGAACCCATGAAAGCCATAAAGGCGCCGATTAGCATCATGCCTTCGATACCGATATTGATGACACCAGAACGTTCTCCCAAGATGCCACACAGCGCGCCGTAAACAAGGGGAGTCGCCTTGATGATTGCCAGACTGAATAATCCGACGAGAATTACATCCATTACTAGTCTGTGCTTCCGCCCCAGCTTTGGGTTAGATTCACTTCACCCTGCCCCTTGGGGGCACGGATATGATAGAGACTGCGAATGATCTGATTGGCGGCTACAAACATCAGAATCAGACCTTGCAAGATAGTAATGATCTCAATCGGGACGCGTGCCCGCAACTGCATCAGACGGGCGCCGGCGTCCATCGCCCCAAACAATAGGGATGACAACAAAATCCCGAGAGGGTGGATGCTCCCCAATACTGCCACGGCAATGCTGTCAAAACCATAGCCCACGTTAAATCCTGTGGTGAAGTTGTACGGGGACAACCCCATAACCTGCACGGCCCCGGCCAAACCAGCCAAGCCACCGCTCAGAGCCATGGTCAGCACGATGGTGCGATTCACATTGATCCCTGCATAGCGGGCCGCATGCAGATTCATGCCTACTGTTCGGATTTCAATTCCCAATGTGGTGCGAAAAAGCAACAGAAAAATCAGCAAGGCGGCCAAGAGTGCAATCAAAATACCAGCATGCAGTCGCGCTCCGGGGATCAGTTCAGGCAGCCGGGCGGATTCAAAGATCGAATTTGTCTCTGGTACCACACTGGCAGCTTTCCGCAACGGGCCATACGCGCCGATAGACCAGGTGATGATACGGATGGCAATGTAATTTGTCATAATGGTGGTAATGACTTCGTTCGCCCCATATTTTGCTTTGAGGAAGCCTGCAATCGCGGCCCAAAGCGCTCCGGAAAAAATGCCAGCCAAGAGCGTCACCGGAATGTGTATATAAATCGGAGCATGAAAACCTGTGCCAACGATCACGGCGGCGATCGAGCCAACAAAAAGCTGACCCTCGACGCCAATATTGAACAACCCTCCACGAAACGCTAAGGCCACACCCAAACCGGCAATCAGCAGCGGGATGGTTTTGATCATGGTGGTGATCAAACTATCCAGATCGCCAAATGCACCGGCGGCTAACGCAAGATAAGCCTCGATTGGGTTGGAACCAGAGAGGAAGATGGCTAAGCTTGCGACTACCAGGGCTGTGAAAATCGCAAACACCGGCACTCCAAGGTTAGATAGATGAGAAACCGCTTTGCCGGTGGCGGTTCGCGGGGCTATTTCAGACTCGGTAATACGAAATACCTCCAATCGCATTGATTAAGCAGGTGGAAGCAGCCAAAACGCTGCTTCCACCTTTTAATCCAGTGACAACAATCGTTTACTTCACGGGAATACAGAAGGTATTGGGATTGGAATCTTGGAATGGCGCGCAAGGGTCAATCTCGCCCGTGCTCAGTTTATTCGCAATATCTATCAGTTGGGTCTTTACACCATCGGGTACCTGACTGTCCAGATTATGGAACGGAGCCAGCATAGACGGGCCATACGTGTCGCCGCCCTGGAAAGTCCCATCGCTCGCCGCAACAATCAGATCGCTAACGCCGGTTACGATGTCCTTCATGGCGCTGGTGAGGATACAGTCCTTCACTTCTGGCAGGGTCAAGAATTGATCCATGTCAGTCCCGATCACCATGGCACCCTGATTGCATGCGGTGATAAGGGCTCCATTAGCTGTCAGGCCACCAGCTCCATAAACCACGTCGGCGCCTTCATTGATGAAGGACTGGGCAGTTTCAGAGCCAAATGCCGAGTCAGAGAAGCATTGATCGATTGATCCTGGGTGGTAAACATCAATGATGCTGGCATCCGGGTTCACGTAGGTAACTCCATTGTGGTATCCGACTTCGTAACGTGCCACTGCCGGAATAAACTGGCAACCGAAAACGCCGCCGACCACATTCGATTTCGTCATCAGACCGGCCGTTGCGCCGGCCAAGAAGCCTCCGATGTCTTCATGGAAGTTAAGGCCGGCCACGTTGTCGTACGGATCGGGCTCGAAGTTTTCATTTACCTGCTGCTGGTCGATCCCAATAAACAGCACATCCGGATTCTCAGAGGCAACCTTGCGGGTTACTTGCCCCATTGCAAAACCTGAGGTGACAATCACATTGTAGCCTTCTTGGACGAATGAATTGATATTGGTTTCATAATCTGCGCTATCGGCGGTTTCAATGAAGCTGTAACACGAACTGTCCAAGCCAAGGGCCTCGGCTCCAGCTTGCACGCCTGTCCAGCTAGCCTGGTTGAACGACTGGTCGTTAATCTTACCGACGTCGCTCACATAACCAATTTTCAATTTGCAACCTGCCTCCTCCTCTGTTGCACCGCCGGCAGACGGAGCCGGTGCGCAAGCTGCCAATAATATGCTTGTGGCCGCCAGCGCGATAAAGAATTTCCAAAAGATTTTCTTATGCATGACTTCTCTCCTTCGCTGAGTAAAGTGGATGATTTGTTTCTCCAAAACTGCTCCTAGTACTTAGGAGCGTATCTTCGTGCATAGTCGAATTCCGGACCATATTTCTTGCCCATTTCTTCATAGCCCTGGGTTTCGTACAGGTAAATCGCTTCAAGCGAAATCTCAATTGCCTCTTCCCATCCCTGGATGAGCCCTGTATTGGGGCGGTCGTAAATCACCTCGTTCGTTAGCAGGTTACCTGAAACAGCGCAAACCATGCCGGCCTTCAACCCTCGCATGGTAGCTATAGTAAACAGCACTGAGGCTTCCATTTCCACATTCAGTACCCGATGGTCACTCAGCATCTGCAGCAGATCAGGAGTTTCCCCATAGAATGCATCCGAAGTGGCATTCATACCCAGGAAAACCCCATACCCGTGAATTTTCTGGCGCTCGATCCCAGTTTCAAACAGGGCTTTGCTGAGGAAATAATCGGAGAGCGCAGGGAAGCCGTCACGGGCATAGTAGCGCGAAGCCCCATCCATGCGCATGGCACCGGTGCTGACCACAATATCACCGATGTTCATGCCCCTTTGAAGAGCGCCCGTGCTCCCAACACGAACAAAATGAGTAGCGCCAACATTGGCCAGCTCTTCAACAGCAATCGCTGTTGATGGACAGCCCATGCCGGTTGAAGTAGCGCTGATAACGATCCCTTTATACGTGCCGGTGCAGGTTCGGTGCTCTCGGTGGAAAGCAATTTCTTTGGGATTCTCCAGATGCCTGGCGATTCGTAGAACTCGATCCGGATCCCCTGGAAGCAAAACATATTTCCCCACCTCGCCGGGGCGCACCTGAATATGGTATTGAGGCTGACCTAAAGTCCTTTTAGATTTGTCTAGCGAGATGGCTCTGTTCAAATTATTCCCTCAAATGAATCTTATCTAGCTACGTAGAGAAAACAATCACAATAATTGTGATTTTTTAAGGGTCTTATGTTCACCTGAGTTTATGAAGCCAAGAATTTTTCAGTGCTTCAACAACCCCCAGCTTTTGTTTGAAAAGCAACTGATTACCTCGTTAATAAAATCGGCCGGAAGTTCCGGCCGATCTAAGGGTGGGTGACGGGACTTGAACCCGCAACCACCGCATCCACAGTGCGGTGCTCTGCCAATTGAGCTACACCCACCACGTTTAATTATTCTAACACGCGGGAATTACTTAACGTAAAGCTCGTCCTCAAGAAATCAGCAGTTCCTGCAAGCCCTGAACTAGCTCAGTACGAGGGTAACTCCGCTGGTTTCCGGAGCGCAAATCCTTGACGCTCACTTCGTTCTTCTTGATTTCGTCGGGCCCCATCACGAGCACCAACCGCGCGCCAACGCGGTCCGCTTGCTTGAATTGTTTCTGAAGCTTATCGGCGCTCAGGTGGCTGGTAACCTTGAGGCCCGCCCGGCGTAAGTCGGCAGCCAGGCTGAGCGATTGCAGAAGGTAGTCCTGGTCGAAAACAGTGACGTAAATAGGAGCGGCGCCGCCCAAATCGGGCATGTGGCCGAAGGCCTGCAGCACCAGACTGACAACCACGTTGCCGGCGGCGAAACCAACAGCGGGCACCAGGTCGCCGCCTACTGCACTGACCAAGTCGTCGTAACGTCCGCCACCGAAGATGGAGCGGAACTCACCGGCGGTGTCCCAAGCTTCGAAGACGGTTCCGGTATAGTAATCCAGGCCGCGGATAACGTGCGGCGCGAAGCGAACGTAATCCTGAACGCCAAAAACGTCGATCGCTCTAAAGAAACGCTGCAATGAGGGCGACTTCTTCCATAAATCCTGGTTTTCGATCAACGATTCGATGCCCATGAGTTGGGGTCCGTCGAGACCTATTTCCTTGCCGCGCGCCCTCCAGGCTTGGGCGCTGAGTTTATCGCGCCGGTCGATAAGGCCGAACACTTCGATGCGCGCCGATGGTTTGATGCCTAAAGCCTCCAACTCACCCTGCATCAATTGGCGATTGTTGACCAGGACTTGAGTCTCGCTGGATTTCAATCCAACACTCTCCAGGAAAGTTGCTGCGATGGCCGCCAGCTCGGCGTCTGCCTCCGGCGTCTCGTCACCGATGAGGTCGATATTCCATTGGAAGAACTCGCGAGAGCGGCCCTTCTGGGGTTTCTCGTAGCGCCAGAAAGGACCGAAAGACCACCAGCGCAGCGGAAAGCTGAGCTGCCGTTGGCGGGCGGCCACCATGCGGGCCAGGGTCGGTGTAAGCTCGGGGCGCAAGGTGATGCGCTCGCCGCCGCGGTCTTCAAAGACATAAGATTGCTTCTCCACCAGTTCAGCGCCGGATTTGGCCGCGTAGAGCTCGAAGCGCTCGAGCATAGGGCCCTCATATTCAGCATAGCCAAAAGATTCGGATACCTGGCGCATCTTGGAATACAGCCAATTGCGCAGGGCCATCTCTTCCGGGTAATAGTCCAGGGTGCCGCGAACTGGTTGAATGAGAGGAGACATCGCGGTGATTTTAGCATGGGAACCTATCGTTCGCCGCGGTACAATTTTCCGTCGCCGGAGGAAAGATGAAAATAATTACTTGGAATGTCAATGGGTTGCGCTCCCATCTAAAAGAAGAAAAGGGCACTTGGAAATGGATCAAAGAGCAGAAGCCCGATGTGA
>JAMCZK010000007.1 GCA_023485685.1 Chloroflexota bacterium
ATGAGGGGTTTTGTGCAGACCGCCATTGCCGATATTTTGGGGCCGACAAACTTCAGAGTGGATGCTCAACTTGCCGAAGCAGCAAAACTCCTGGATGAATATCGCGATAAATTCGACGGGCGCATTCATGTTTCCCTGGGCCCCGCAGGAGATGTTACAACCTCATTGAAGACCATGCGATATCTGGCGAAGGTGGCGGAGAGCGAAAATCTCACTGTACATATGCATGTTTTTCCGCGCTGGCCGACAGGTATTTTCAGTTTATTGTTTCGCGGCCGTTCTCCTCTCGGACTTCTGAAGGCGGGCGGGCTGCTTAACCAACGGCTCGTTGCCGTGCATTTCCTTGCGGCAAAAGATGGAGACTTAAAAACACTGGCTAAATCCGGCGCCAGCATAGTTCACTGTCCATCGGTTTGGATGAATGCGGGTATTGGTCCCAAAAATTGGCTGCCAATAAAAAAGGCATATCGCGCTGGAGTGAACATCGCGTTAGGAACAGACAGTTTCGGCGGTTGGATCGAAGGCTCGGACATGTTCACAGAAATGCGCAACTGCATCCTGGTGAGCAGTTTTCTTTATGGGGCCGACTCCATAAAGCCAACGGATGTTATCCGTATGGCGACCATTAACGGGGCCAGCGCGTTGGGGTTGGGAAAAGAAATCGGATCGCTTGAGATTGGCAAGCAGGCCGATCTTGTTTTGCTAAAATTTGATACCCCGGCTGTCCAGCTTTCAACCGACATACCTGCCATGCTTGTGTATGGCTCCTCGGGACGCGAGGTTCAGACCGTTTTGATTGATGGCCGTATTGTCGTGCGCGATAGAACCCTGCTCACCATGAATGAACACGAAGTACTGGAGGACGCCAGCAAGGCACGCCAGGAATTATTCCGCATTGGGGGTTGGATGTTCGAGCATGGCAAAGCAACGCCGCCCACAACTTCTTGGCTTGAGCGCTACCCCAACGAGAAAATTGCAAAGTGGGGCAAAAGATTAGCGCGACTACAGAAACTCTTTGGGAATTGAAATATAACGGGAGCTCTAGAATCTGGAGTATCGTTACCCGGCGTTAGCCGGCTAGATTCTCCAACGCGTTGCCTTGCGCCGCTTTTGCGCAAGGACAACACAACTCCTCGGCTAGGATTCGAACCTGGAACCTAGCGGAGGAACCCACTTCTGTCGATAGAGTCTATACCATAAATTAGCCTCTATCTACTCGTAAAAGTGAGGTGAAATCAGTCAATAATTTCCACTAAGTACACAGATTCCATTCCAACTGCACCCAAATTGCACCCAAAATTAGGTAGGAAAGGTGGTTCGCTGGGGAATCTGACAGAGTGAATTACGTAAATGACAAAACTGGCCATGTGAAAGACGATTTTATGGAGGAGTATTTTTGTTATCTACTGGCATGCTGTGATATTTTGACGTTAATACATGCGTTCATAGTGTATTTACTTTAATTACATCTCGTGTAGGTGCTTGGCTCAAGGTTTCGAATATGCGTATTGAAAAGCTAGTAGGATGAATACTTTGACGATCCATCAATGGCCTGAAGGAGTTCAAACCTTATCCAATCAGTAAACTCGGGATTTAGATGACTGTGCGAAGAACCAAAATTGGTGGAACGAGCAATTTGGGAAAGTCTCTCATGCTCGGCTAGCCTGGATTCTTTGTCCTCACTTACCAGCCGTTCGATTGACGATTCCAAAGCTATCCTTAATTCTCTATTCTTCCTAACTAGGTCGTTTTGCAAATCGTACCTCAATGAATCTCTAAGCAAACCCACACCCATTTCTTCGCCCATAATAGTTTCTTTTACCAGTTGTTTGAAAGATTGATCATTAAGGCACCATCTAATCAACCATCCGAGGTTAGCAAATTCCTCGCTATTTACTGCTCGAGTAACTGCAAAAGATTTTGTTAAAAACAATAGGGCCAAATCAGTGTAATCCTTTGAATTAAACTCATATTCCCCATCTTCACGAAGCTCTCGTGTGATTACAAGCGGTTTTTCTCCAAGAACTTTATTCATATAGAAGGAAACAAATTGCGGCGCTACATGGCCGAGGTTAATAAGGCGTTCAAAGAAATGGTCTATTACACTTTTTGAGGCAAAACCAAACAGCTCATAGCTATCTGCCAACCCTCTTATCAAATCCGCCGAGCTTAAATCCTTCAGCTGTTTACCGCTAGTGTTTTTAATATTATGGTCTTTCCTCCAAGGTTTTAAGTCATATCCGAGCTGCTCTGCCTTGGACATGCTTGAACTCCAGAGCTCTATAAGATAATTAGCGCCCAATGGGTTAATTTTCGCGGCAACAGTAAGGCAGAAAGCAAGAAAATATTTCAAACCTTCAGCGTCGGTACCCACTTCCCCTGTAATCCTTTTGAAAATATGCGCGGTTACATGGTCAAATTTTTGTCCGAGATAACCGATTGCCTCTATTAACGTCATAAGCGGATTTTCCTTTGTCCACCATTTGGCGCGAAGCCCATTTTGTAGAGAAATCAGCAATTCTATTTCATGGTTTTCTACTTTTTTACATACCTTCGAAACGAAAAGAAGTTCGTCTCTAAATTCTTTTGCATTAAAGCCATTTTTCGGGAATTTTTTTGGACCAAAAAATCGGTCTACAAGAGATGTGAAATCACCGGAGCTGCTCATACCTGTTTTGCCTCATTTTGAAACACTATATCAAGACTTACACAAGTTCCTGGTTTGCATTATTGGTGATCAGTCAGCAAAGGGTGTTCGGTGCCTTTATGACTACTATTCGGAATTAAGGTTCGCAACCATATTAGAGATTTTAAGATTCAAGAGAGAACCCTTTTTGCGCCTTCTCGGAGGGTTCTCTCTTTTGCGAGCGTGCCCGACTACGGAAGCACGAGAATTTTCGCCTGCATGGTTGGGCCATGATTATCGCATTGAAGGGTATAGTAACCACTCTGATCTGGAGTGAAAGTTACGCTGTACTCGTTGCCCCGGTTCAGCACAAGTTCCTCAACTCTAGACCCATCTGGTGCCTCCAGGTGGACCGCATGCGTGTCCCCATTGACAACGAAAATGCGTAGAGTGATCCTGTCTCCTTTAGCGGCAGTCAATGCAGCAGGACTAAAGATGTATGTGGATACCTGCCATTTCGCTGGGTTTTCGGGATCGAAATCGCCTGGACCTGTGTAGCCATAGCCCTTCGAGAGCGATGCTGGGTCTACTTCGGGCGGGTCTAGCTTGTCTGTCGAACCTTTGATCTCAATGACACTTATGTCAAAAGTGACATCGCTGGGTGCCAGTCCTGTTCCAGCACTGCCGCACGCAGCGAGGAAAAAGGCACCCACCAGAACTGCACCAATCAAAACATGCTTTTTCATTTGGTTCTCCTTTTACATAAAAGTTTTGAAGTTCGACCTTATTGTTCAATAATCAAACGCCGAAAACATCTGCTTTAAGGCACATAAATGGTTACCTACTAGGAGAGACTTTTATTGGACTTAAGTCCCTATTACATAAGTCAAGTCGAACCATATAATCAAGAACAAACAAGCTAAAAACGAAGGAAGCTATTATGTTTTCTTTTGCTCGTCTAAGTCTGATCCGTCAATTCATGCTAATGAGTCTGGCTATCCTGATAATCGGGATGTTGGTGATTGGATTTGTCACCGGTGCACAAATCGAACACAGCGTTATTAATCAACTATCGGCGGTGACTGCTCTTTACGTGGATAGCTTCATTTCGCCTCAGCTTCAGGAACTTGAACATAGCGAGGCTCTTACCGATGAAAGAATTCGAGAGCTGCGCATGATGCTTTCGGAAACTCCCCTTGGTTCAAAGATTGTCTCTTTGAAAATCTGGTCTCCCGAAGGCCGTGTGCTCTATAGCCTCAATCCAGATTTGATTGGGCAAACATTCGAAATCAGCGAAGACCTGAGAAGCGCCCTCGACGGACAGGTGACCTCAAACATAAGTCAACTGGAGGAAACCGAGAATGTTTTTGAGCGGCTTTATTGGAACCAGCTGATTGAGACCTATGCCCCCATATGGTCAGCGGGCAGTGGCGAAATCATTGCGGTGTCCGAATTTTATCAATTACCCAATGAGCTTCTGGCTGAAATCCAGAATGCTCAGCTCTATAGCTGGTCAGTTGTCGGTGGGGCTACTGTGGCGATGTATTTGCTAATGAATGGATTTATGAAGAAAGCCAGTGATACGATTCGCAAGCAAAGGCAAGAATTAAGCGGCCAATTGGAAACGGTTCATTCCCTGCTCGAAGAGAACAAAGGGTTGCATGATCGAGTCAGCAAGGCGGCGGTGCGTGCCACGTCTCTAAACGAAAAGTTCCTCCGCAGAATTTCAGCAGACTTGCATGACGGACCCATTCAGGATCTGTCATTGGCCTTATTGAGAATTGAACCGTTGGGGCAGACCTGCTTGGCCTGCGGAAAGGCGGTTTCTCAGGGTAGAACCGTGGGAGAAGATTTAGCTACGATTCGAATATCTCTTGAATCTTGTCTGCGCGAAATTCGAGTTATCTCTGCAGGCCTGCGCTTGCCGGACTTGGAAGGCTACACATTAAAAGAAGTGGTCAACCGTCTGGTAGTTGATTTTCAAAGGAAGACACAGAAAGAACCTATCCTTTCATTGAAAAATCTGCCCAAGCAAGTTTCTAATCCGGTCAGGATAGCTCTTTATCGAGTTATGCAAGAAGCCCTTTCCAACTCCTACCGTCATGCGGGTGCAGCCGATATTTTCATCACGATGAGTCAGGAGAATCAAATCCTACATTTGTCCATTTCTGATAATGGTGCAGGGTTTGACATGTCCTCGATTACTGGTCAAAATCACCTTGGTATTGCGGGGATGAGGGAGAGAGTGGAATTGCTGGGGGGGACTTTCGAAGCCCGCTCACAACTAAGACGGGGAACACAAATCGAAGTTACCTTACCGCTCAATAATGTGGTTGCAGAGTAGAGCGCATTTGAGATGAGCAAAGCAATCCGCGTTTTGGTGGTGGATGACCATCCACTCTTTTTAGACGGGGTGGTTCACTCGTTGAGCGCGAACCCTGAAATCAATGTAATGGGAATAGCCAAAAACAGCAGTGAGGCAATCCAGATGACAGCAAGCCTGCTGCCGGATATTTTACTGATCGACATCACACTACCAGACACGGATGGGATTGAAACGACCCGCAAAATATCCATGACCTATCCGGTTGTTAAGGTCATCATATTAACAGCCTCCGAGGACGAAGACGATCTCATGCGAGCGTTAAGGGCAGGGGCCAGCGGGTATATCGTTAAGGGAATTTCGGCCAACGAACTGGCCACCGCGATAATCTCGGTTAATCAAGGGGAGTCGTACATATCCCAAAATTTAGCAAACAACTTGCTACTGGAACTTTCGAAACCCAACTTGCCCGACCCCTTTCATGAGCTTACGGAACGCGAAACGCAAATTCTAAAACTCGTTGCTCAGGGACTAACCAACAAGGAGATTGGCGAACAAATTTATCTTTCAGAAAAGACGATAAAACATTACATGACTAATATTCTCCAAAAACTCCAAGTTCGTAGCCGAGTGGAAGCTGCATTAATAGCTCAAAGGGAGATGTTCAAAGGGGATGTAAAATAAACGTGTAGAATCAGCACGGCGAACAGTAGTATCAGAAACTAATCATTAAGTTCGATTCTCTCCGCGACTAGCGTGCCATCGGGCATCAACAGGGCACGCACCTCTACAACGTCGCCCACTTCGATATCGTCCTTAATTTCAGTTTGCGCTGTGATTGCTACATGCTTACTGTTTATCGTCCATGTCTGACTTGATATGGATTCCACAGTGCCTGTGAAGATTACTTCTTGCGCTTCCTCCTGGTCAGAGTCCTGCTCGCCACCATCGCTTTCATCATTTCTTTCTCCCTCATCGCCAGATTCATCAGCCGCGCCGCTCTCAACTCGGAATTCTTGTCCACCCACAATCTCACTCCCTGTCGTGACGATAACATTTCGGTCGCCTAAGGCTGCGCTGTTGGCAACGGTCACACTCACTGTCAATTGCGTGCTACTCTGTACGGAAATACTATTGGTCGCGATACCAGAGCCTAGGCTAACTTGGGAATTTGAACTGAAATGGGTCCCTTCTCCAATAATCACTACTGTAAGTGTTTGACCTTGCCGACCTACATCAGGATCGACATCGATAAGTTCAATCTCACCAAATTCGTCGTTGTTCCCTTCGCTTTCTTCCGGGCTGTTCCCAACTTCTTCTTCAATCCTGAAGCTTTCGCCGCTAGCAGTTTCCTCTTGAGTAACAACTGTGACCTGGCGACCCCCAAGGGGCGCAGAACTCTCAATGGTTACATTCACCGTGATAGAAGTGGAATTATTGGCGACAACAGTGTTCACATCGATGCCATTGGCAGGAATGAAATTAACAACCGATGCGGCACTAAAGTGAGTGTTTTCTCCAACAATCTCCACATTTAACGTTTGACCCTGTAGCCCCTTGTCGGGCTGAATGTCTTTTATTTCAACATCGCCTTCTGATGCCTCTTCCTCCACTTCCCCTTGGGTCATTTCTTCACTTTCAAATACTTCTTTGGAAATCTGAATGGCAAGCTCGATACCCGAATTCGCCGACGCGGGTAAAGTTTCCAGCAGGGTAGACAAAACCTTTTCGTGTTCGGCTAACGCTTCAGCAAGCAAGGAGATGAGTTCCCGGGCTCGCGAATCACCCCGTTCGATATAGTCAAGAATGATTGTAGCTAATTGAAGAAGACTGTCGTTATAGCGTGCCACCGGAATGGAAATGTCCTCAAAGCGCTCATGCCCAGCCAAGCTGGCCATTTCGTCCACCCGCCGTTGAATAAACTGGAGAAGTAGATTTGCATCGCCTGCTTCATCGGTGGAAAGGGTGAGCCGCAAATCTTCTATGGCAATTTTCAATTGATACAAGGGTTCGGCGGGAAGTGCGCTTTGCGAAGCGTATGCAGCGCCTGCGCCGCCAAGGAGTAGGGCAACGGCCAGCAGGATCGAGGTCACAGCCCAAGCAAAACGCCGTGGTTTCTCAAACGTGTTGAGTCGACTGATTAGCAATAGAAAAAAGCTTGGTCGCGAATCGCCTACGGCATCCACCTTGGCGAGAAAAAGCTCTCGGGCGCGCGCGGCTACCTTAGGATCGCGTGGGGGAGTTACCCGCAATCGATGAAACAACTCGCGAAGTCGAAGATAAGCTTCTTCCGGAGAGTGACTCATTCCATTGCCGCCGGTTCATCAAGCAGAATTTTTTGCAGACTTATAAGTCCTCGATGTTGCAATGCCTTCACTGCCCCAATAGATTTGGAGATAGCCAAAGAAATTTGTTCGTTTTGCCAGCCTTCTAAATATTTCAATACAATGACTTGCCTCTGGTCGGGGCTTATACAGCCTAATGCACTTCGCAGCCTCTGCTGGTCCATATCTTCAACTAAGGCTTGACTTGGCTCATGATCGGCTTGCAGGTTTGGGTCAAGGGGTAATTCTGGCAAGGGGTTACGGCGATAGTAGTCGGTTACCCAGTTGTGGGCTACCCGATATAGATAAGCTTGCAAATATTCCCGGGGACCGCCTCCCCGGTGCATGGCAAGCAGAAGGCGTTCAAACGTATCCGCCACACATTCCTCAGCAACCACCGGACTCCCTAAAAGCCGCAGCGCGTATCGGTACAGCCGGGGGCTGAAAAGGTCATATATTTCAGCCAAGGCTTGTTTATCCAAACGCCGAGCCCGAAGGAGCAAAGCTTTTTCGGGTTCCACGAAGTTGTTATACATAAATCAAGACGTAAATTCCCTTCTGAAGATACGGGCGGAAGAGAATCTCATATCTGCGATAGGGCCATCCAGCCTGCTTCATTCTGATCGGGCAACTGGCTGATCGATCCTTTCATGAACGCAATAAATTTATCGCTTTCACTTAGTCTGCCATAAACGCATTTTGAACCTGATCCTCATAACATTAATGTAAGGCACAAGGGGGAACAAAACCGTATCTTAATAATGCCTCCAGCGTCATAGTGAACAAGACCGCCTGAATGGCCAAATATCAACATAGACCCATGAACCAGGTGGTCACAATCCTAACCGGAGGTAAGCAATGAAGTCATCTTACTTTAGATTCTTGAGTGTAGCTATGGGGGTCATGCTGATAGCAGCCGCCTGCAGCCCAAGTGATCTTGCCACCCTCGCCGAGGCGCAGGCGCGGGCAGGCAGTGAGGTTGTTATCGAGGTGGGAGAGGACGGTACGCCCTTTATCGCAGAGATTGACTTTGAAGCCGAGGATTCTAGCAGCGGACCGGATGATGCCGATGGGGCAGAGGATTCCAGCGAGGATGAACAGGACGAGGACTTTAAACTCACCGGACCCGTGGAAGCGCTCAGTGAGGATAGTATTACTGTCCTCGGTTTCACTTTCAACATTACCGAAGATACCGAACTTGATGAAGGTCTGCAGGTGGGAGTTATCGCCACAGTGGAATATGTAATCTTGGATGATCAAACCCTAGTCGCTTTAGAAATCGAAACGGATGCGGATGACGATTTGGATGAAGACGTAGACGACGATCAGGACGAGGCCGATGACGAAGATGTCGACGACGAGGATCAAGACGACTTTGATGACCTCGAAGATTCTAAACTAACCGGCACTGTGGAAGCCTTCAACCAAACCAGCATCACCATTAACGGTCTAGTCTTCACGATCAATCAAAACACCGAATTGGACGAGGGTTTGCAAGTTGGCGTGATTGCCACCGTGGAATTTTTGACCCTGTCGGATGGCACCCGCTTGGCCACAGAGGTCGAAACGGATGCGGATGACGACCAAGATGAAGATAATGACGGCGAGGACGATGAGGACGATGAAGATAAGGACGAGGACGATAATAGTGGTAGCGGGAGCAGTAACAGCGGCAGTGGAAAAGAGGATGATGACTAGCCTTCAATTAGCCGTGTAAAGCTCAGCAATGTCAAACAAAGCGGTCGGTTGCTAACCAACCGCTTTGTTATTTAATGGGCCCGCTTGGATTCGAACCAAGAACCTAGCGGAGGAACTAAGCCTTGTAAATAGAGTCCGTACAGCGAAACAATGTCAATTTATCCGTAAAAGAGAGGTGATAACAATTCAATAAATACTACTCTGTCTGTTGTTTCTATGCTAACTGCACCCAAATTGCACCCGCTCCAAATAAAAAGTCCTGAACGTTTATTTTCAAGACTTTTTATGGGGGAAAAATAAGTTTTTAGCTCCTCGGCCAGGGCTCGAACCTGGAACCTAGCGGTTAACAGCCGCCCGCTCTACCATTGAGCTACCGAGGAAGGCGCGGGGATTATATTCGGGCGCGGAGGGGGTGTCAAACGTGTTGGCTTCATTGTGAGCATGTATAATCCCTTCGCTCCATCAAAGAAGAGGAACGCATGGCCTTACAGGGAAACCTGCGGGATTTTACTGTCACCCAATTGCTAAATTTGGTCAACCTGGCAAACAAAAGCGGCGCCTTGCTCATCCAGGGCCCCAACGAAGGCGCGCGCCTGATTTTCCGTCAGGGCAAGCTGGCCTACGCGCAGTTGGCCAGCGACAAAGACGGCGTTCAGGGCAACCTGCCCTCGGTGCTGCACCGCGCCGAAAAAATCAACGATGCCCAGTTGAACACCCTGCGCACCCGCGCCGCCGGCATGAGCGACAAAGAACTCGGCCTGCTGCTGATCAACGCGGGTTACGTCACCCAGCAAGATATCTTCGAAAGTTTGCAAGCCTATTTCGTAGACATCGTCCAGCAACTGTTCACCTGGGTGGAGGGCCACTTCAAATTCGACCCAACTCAGGACGTGCCCGAGAACCGGATCCCCGTGCGCATCGCCCTGGAAAACCTCATCATGGAGGGTTCCCGCCAGATCCATGAATGGGAGCAGCTCAATTTCGAGATCCCCAATCTGGATATGGCCCTGGCTTTTACTGACCGCCCCGGTGTGAACCTGAAAAAAGTCAACCTCAACGTAGAAGAATGGCGCGTCATTTCTTACATCAATCCTAAAAACAGCATTCGCCAGATCGCCAAGGCCAGCAAAATGAACGACTTGGAGATCCGTCGCATTGTGTACGGCCTCATGCAAGCCGGCCTGGTCAGGTTGATCCGACCCGAAGGCGCGCCCACCCAGCTCGAAGGACTGCAGTCCGCTTTCCCGGGGGTGAAGCCCGCCGAACAGAAGAGTCTGGTTACCCGCCTGATGGAACGCATTCGCTCAATCTAGGGATCGAGGAACGATGCTTACAGTCAAAATGGTGGTCACGGGTCCCTTCAACGCAGGCAAAACGGAGTTCATCCAAACCGTGAGCGAAATCGACGTCGTTTCCACGGAACGCAAGATTTCCAGCCCGCAGGAGCGCGTCAAGGAAACCACTACGGTCGCCATGGACTTTGGGCGCATCACCGTTGACGACAGCCTGGTGCTCTACCTGTTCGGCACCCCGGGTCAGAAACGGTTCGACTTCATGTGGGAGATCCTCTCCGAGGGCATGCTGGGCTTCATCGTTATGGTGGATAGCACCCGGCCCGAAACCTTTCGCGAGGCGCGCAGCATCCTGGAGGCTTTCCGCGCCTTCTCACCGACCCCATACGTAGTCGCAGCCAGTAAGCAAGACCTGCCCGATGCCTGGGAATTGGACGACATGCGCGTCGCCCTTCGCCTGGAAGATGGCGTCAAAATCATACGCTGTGTCTCAACCGATAAGGAATCGGTGAAAACAATCTTGCTCGAACTGCTGGAAAGCATCCTGGCTGAATTGGAAGGATAATCGCCGCCGTTTTCATTCGGGGATAAAAATAGTACTTAATATCTAGAAACAAATCTGCGTTATTCACGTTTACTGATTGAAGCTATGAGACATACTTCTTCATATGGCCAGTCGCCCACAACTTACTGATATGACTAAGATCCTGATTGCCGAAGACCAGGACGATCTGCGAGACATGATCGCCCAGACTCTGCGTCTCTCTGGCTACGAGGTAGTAGAGGCGGAAGATGGGGAGCGCGCCTACAAGCAAGCGCAGTTCACCCATCCCGATTTGATCATCCTGGACTACGACATGCCGCGACTCAACGGCTCCCAGGTATGCAAAAGGCTCAAAGCCATGAAGGCATTTTCAAACACCCCCATAGTGATTATTTCCTCTTACGGAAATCCGTTCTTTATGGAAGCCAGTTTGGCGGCGGGAGCAGAAGAATTCATTCGCAAACCCTTTGAACTCAACTACCTGACCGATAGAGTTGACGCTCTGCTTACGACAGCCTAGGGGTCTATCCAACAGTTTCAATTTATTTCTGCTAGAATCCTGCAAATCCATTCGCTTCGCTCAGGACGAAGCATTTGCAGGAGATTTCTTGATGAAAATTCGAAGCTTTTACTTCCTGGCCGCTGCCGGCGCTCTTTTACTGACTGCCTGCAACTTGCCGGGAGGCCAGTCCGCCGAGCAGGTGCAGACCGCCGCCGCGGAAACCGTGAGCGCGCAGCTCACCCAGAGAGCGCTGCTAACTCCAAGCGCCACGAACACACAGCCGGCTACGGCCACCTCAACGGCTTCCCTGACCCCAGCGGTAACGAACACGCCGTTTGCTACCAGCACCACCAGTTCTGGTGGAGCCACCGGTGGCTGCGATGCTGCAAAATTTGAAGCCGACGTAACCGTACCCGATGGCGAAGATCACGCGCCTGATACTGCCTTTGTCAAAACCTGGCGTCTGCGTAACATTGGCACATGTAGTTGGTCGACAAGCTATTCAGTGGTCTTTGTCAGCGGTAACTCGATGGGCGGGCCTGCATCTCAAAATCTAACAGTCACCGTGGCGCCTAACACCACGGTTGAAGTTTCAATAAATCTAAAAGCCCCTCGCGAAACAGGTTCGTACACAGGCTACTGGACACTAAAGAACGCTACTGGCCAGACCTTTGGCGATAGTTTCTATGTTCAAATTGATGTAACTGGGAGCGGCAGCACGGGTGGTAATGGCTCCACCATTACCGCGAGCAGCGTTGGACAGGTGGATGCGAGTGGAACTCCAGGTTCTGCAGCCCACGCGGGCGCCAACTCCGGCACCGGCGTGCAGGGCTTCGTATCCTTCAATATTGCTAGTATCCCCACTGACGCAACGATCCAGGAAGTCAAGGTGGATTTCTCCGGCTTCGATACAGCCGGAAACCCATTTGCCAGCATGGGCTGCTTGCAGGGTTTTGCCGGCAGCTACTTCCCCCTGGATGCCGGCGATTACAACGCCAGCGGCTCCGGCCCCGATATGGAATGGTGCAGTACTTCTGATTTGTCCACTGTTTTCATCAATGGCGATGTGGCCGACCGCCTGCAGGATGCACTGGGGTCTGCAACGACTCTCGAGTACCAACTAAAGTTCAGCGGCACGCCCACCGGCAGCGCATTGGTGCGTTTCCTAGACGGGGGCGTCAAGCTGATCATTACTTACACCAAACCCTAGATAGTCTGGACAATTCGGCTCACAGGCAGTAAAAAGTCCTTGCGATCGCAAGGACTTTTTCTTTGGACAAGAGGACTCTGACCAAGCAACTGAAAGGTAAAGCCCAAGAGCTGGGCTTCAACGCGGTTGGCGTCACCGATCCAAGCCCTCCACCACACCTGGATGTTTACCGGCGCTGGCTGGAAGCAGGGCGCCATGGCGAGATGGGCTATCTGGCTTCAGCGCGCGCCGTAGAACGCCGCACCGATCCATGCCGCATCCTCCCCGAATGTCAATCCATCCTGGTATTGGGTATTCCTTATGGCGGACCAGCCGCCACGCAGCGGCCTGTGGCCGGAATGGGTCGCGTCGCCGCCTACGCCAAAGGAGAGGATTACCACGAAGTGCTGAAGCCGCGTTTGAAGGCTCTCGTGAGTTATCTAGAGGGTCTCGCTGGCCATCCAATTGCCAACCGTTGGTACACGGATAGCGGGCCAATCATGGAAAGAGAATTGGCTCAGCGCGCGGGTTTGGGTTGGATAGGAAAAAACACCATGCTTATCAATCTGCAACGCGGTTCTTATTTTTTGCTGTCCGAGATCCTCCTGGGTATCGAACTGGATTTCGATGCGCCCATTACCACTGACCATTGCGGAACCTGTACGCGCTGTATTGAAGCTTGTCCCACCGACTGTATTCTCGAAGACCGCACCCTGGACGCCTCTCGTTGCATTTCCTATCTGACCATCGAACTCAAAGGACCCGTTCCCGAGAATCTGCGACCCCAAATAGGAAACTGGATCTTCGGCTGCGACATATGCCAAAGCGTCTGCCCCTGGAATGAACGTTTCGCCACCCCGGAAAGCGACCCGGCATTTATGCCTAAATCCGAAGCGGTGAATTTGGAAGAGGAATTTCAGCGTAGCACACAAGAATTCAATCGGAAGTTCAAAAACAGCCCGGTGAAACGCGCCAAGCGCCGTGGCTATCTGCGTAATACAGCCATTGCCCTGGGCAATACCGGTGGACCCGACGCAGTTCCCGCGCTGGCGAAAACGCTGAACAAAGAAAAGGAACCCCTTGTCCGCAGCCACGCCGCCTGGGCATTGGGACAAATCGGGAACCAATTGGCACGCAAGGCTTTGAAACAAGCTGCCGCACTGGAAAAGGATCGCTTAGTGCTTGAGGAAATTCAGGCCGCCTTAAAGCAACGATTTAACTAGAACCAACTTGCCTTCGTCTTATGCCTAGTTGCCTCCAAATCCAGACTAACACGAAAACTGCCGTGCAGGTAAGCACAACAGCGGCCCCTGAAGCGATACTCAGATAGTAAGATGCATACAAACCGACCACCCCGGATCCAGCGGCGATCACGGAGGCCAGGAACATCATGTTGCGCAGGTTCTTTGTCAATAAAGAGGCGGCGGCAGCAGGGGTCACCAGCAACGCCACCACTAAGGCAACGCCTACCGTTTGCAGCGAAACCACAATCGCTACAGCCATCAATATGGACAACAGAACTTCCAGTGTTCTTGCCGGGAGGCGTAAAGTTGTAACGAGCGTGGGGTCGAATGACAAAACAAGAAACTCTTTGTAAAACACAAAGACAATAAAAAGCACGGCCAATCCAACACCGGCAGTAAGCCAAAGATCATTCTGGGTGACACCCAGAATATTGCCAAACAAGAAATGAGATAGGTCTACCGCGTAATTTCGCACGCTGGAAATCAGGGCAATGCCCAGCGCAAACATCCCTGCGAAGACAATACCAATGGCAGTATCCTGCTTGATGCGCCCCGCGCGGCTGAGCGCTCCGATCCCCACCGAGGTAAGCACAGCGGTACCCAGCGCCCACCAAAATATGGCGCTTCGATCGCCTGCCGAGACCAGGTAACCCACAGCCAGCCCTGGCAGGATGGCGTGGGCAAGCGCATCGCCAAGGAATGCCATGCCACGCAGCACAATATAAACACCTACTAAAGCGCAGATCACGCCCACGATCACGGCGATCAGCAGCCCGCGCTGCATGAATTCAAACGCCAAAGGTTCCAGCAACCAATCAACCATGGCGACCTTCGGGTTCATGGCCGTGATGCCCGCCGCTGTCACCAAGCACGATTCTGCCCTCGGTTGTTTCGACAACTTGCATGGTTCCACCATAAGCCTTGGTCAGATTCTGAGCAGAGAGCACCTCATCGCGGACTCCGTAAGCGATCAACCTGCGATTAAGCAGTAAGATGCGATCGAATTGGGCCGCCGCTAAGTCTAGGTCATGGGTAGCGAACAACACAGTGATACCGAGTTTTTGCAAGTCATCCAGGATGTTGAGAATCTGCTCCTGAGAAGGAATATCCAAGCCGGCCAGTGGTTCGTCCAATAGCACCAGGTCCGCCGCTTGGGCCAGCGCCCGAGCAATAAACATGCGCTGCTTCTGCCCACCGGATAATTCGCTAATCTGACGGCCTGCTAAGCCTTCTAGTTGCACCTTGCCAAGACTTTCCCTCACCAGTTCCCAATCCTTGCGGCTCGGGTGCCGGAACAAGCCAATCAACCTGACGCGCCCCATCATCACCACCTCTTCCACATTGACCGGAAAGTTCCAATCCACCTGGCTATTTTGGGGCACGTAAGCCAAACACTGGTGTTGAGCTGGCAGATGCCCATGAACGCGAACCTCTCCACCACTGGGCGCCAGGATGCCAGCAAGAATATTGAATAGTGTGGATTTGCCCGCTCCGTTTGGCCCTACGACCGCGACCCGCAATCCGGAATCGACGGTTAAGGACAAGTCTTCCAAGGCGCGGTGTCCCTCAAAACGCAGGCTCAGGTTTCGCAACTCGATGGCGGGGTCTGCCTTCGAATGCTCCGTCGCCGGTTTTTGTTTGGTAAAAAGGCTCAACATGAATCGGGAACCACTACTTTAATGCCGCCACGATGGCCTCGACATCAAATCGAATCATTTCCAAGTAGGTTGAAGCCGGGCCGTTGGCACTACTCAGTGTTTCTGTATACACAGGAATTAGCTGCACACCAGTATCCTCAGCTACCTGTTTAGCCAGGGATGGATTCAAACTCATTCCTACAAAGATGGCTTTAACCCCAATTTGCTGGATACTCGTTTCTAAATCCGCCAGATCGCCGGCCGAAGGTTCGTCCAGTGTGCTATAGCCGGGAATGATAGCTCCGATAATTTCGAAACCATAGTGGGCTGCAAAGTAGTCGAAGGACTCGTGGTCTGTAACCAGCACGCGGTCCTCGGCTTGAATTTGGTCAATTTGCTCGACGGCCCAAGCATCCAACGCACCGATTTCTGTTTTATAAGCTTGCGCATTGGCGCCATAGGTTACGGCATTTGGCCGGTCGGCTTGTCTCAATGCTTGAGCAATGTTGTCGGCCCAGATCTTTACATTAAGCGGATTCATCCACACGTGAGGGTCCATGCCTTGCTCCTCTTGCAAAGCGAGAGGTTGAATTCCATCCGAAACGGTGACTACTTTTGTATTTTGCTCATCGAGCAGGTATTGCAGGGTTTGTTCCAAACCAAACCCATTGATAAAAACGAGGTCTGCCTCAGCCAATCGAACCGCGTCCTGCGGCGTGGGTTCGAAGGCATGAGGATCGGTGCCGGGAGGGATTAGATACACCACATCGACCAGGTCACCAGCGATAGCGTTCACCACGTCGCCGATGATTTGCGTGCTTGCCACTACGCTCATCTTCTCGGAATCGGAATTGGCAACCGGTGCACAGGCGGCCAAAAGGCTGGCGAAAGGTAAAACCAACCGAAACACGAATTGGGCAGCTGGCATCACTCACCAGAGTTATTGAAAACAGTTTTCATTATACAAGTCGAAAATTTTTTGTCAAGAACCTCGACATTAAGCCCGAACACTGCTCTTAATCCCCCACACATATTGGAAGTAGAAGGAAATGGGCTAAAAACAGAATCTGTTAAGTTCCCCACCCCACAAAACAAACAACGTCTTCCTAAAGACCCCTGGCCAAACGAAGAAACAACTTAGCTAATGGCACTGGGAGCAGAGACCGAAAAATTGCAGCCAATGCTCATGGATTTCAAAGCCGCTCGCGCCCTCCAGGCGGCGGCTGAACTCTTTAAGGTTATCGCCGCGGAATATTTCCACCCGTCCGCAGGACTCGCACAACAGCAGATGCTGGTGGCCTTCCAGCGCAGATATGTAAGCATGGCAACCGTCGGGGCGGTGCACTCTCTGGACCAGGCCCAATTCCTCGAGCTTTTCCAATGTTCGATATACAGACACCAATCCAAGGCGTTTATGCCGTTCCAGGCCTATTCTATAGAGGTCGGCAGCCGTCAGCGATTGGTCGGCCGTGGCCAACACTTCGACCACCGCCCGGCGAGAACTGGTGAGCCGGTAACCGTTGGATTGCAAACTCTCCAACCATTGCAGGGTTTTTTGCCTGGCGTTCGATTCGGTAATGATTTGAGGCTGGGGCATGTTGGAAAATTATAACGCTCGAAGGTGATCATTCCCCCCAGCCGTGCTCACCGATCAACGGAACGAAAGCCACGGGGACCAACTCCTCGTAATCAAAAGCGTCGCCCTGCCGTCTCCATAATTGCAGAATCTGCCCCCATGCAACACCCACGGGCAGGATCAGCCGGCCGCTATCGGATAATTGTTGCAGCAAGGGCTGCGGAACCACGGGCGCACTCGCAGCCACAATAATAGCTTCATAGGGAGCCTGTTCCGGCCAGCCTTTGGTTCCATCCCCATGATGCACCATGACATTCGTAATCGATAATTCATCCAATATCTTAGCAGCCGCCTTAGCCAGGGTCTCATGACGCTCGATACTGTGGACCTCACGGGCAAGCCGGCCCAACAGCGCCGCCTGGTATCCAGATCCTGTACCAATCTCCAACACCCTTTCATGACCATCCAATGCCAACGCCTGGAGCATATAGGCAACGATGTATGGTTGTGAAATCGTCTGCCCTTCCCCAATGGGCAGCGGACGATCCTCGTAAGCCTGGTTCGCCTCCCCTGGAGGAATGAAACGATGGCGGGGCACCGCAAGCATGGCGTCGAGGACGCGAGGGTCGCGGATGCCACGGCCTTTCAGTTGTATGGTCACCATTTTTTCGCGTTGCCGGGAAAAAGCTTCTTCGCTATCCACTAACTTTGCTTCCTCTGCAACTGGGCAATCGCCAGCAGTTGCTCGAAATCATCCTTCGGCGCGGCCTGATTCCATTTTTCAACGCCACAATTTTGGCAGTGGTGAAGGATGCGGTAGTGTCCCGCCGGGCCTGCCACAGCCACCGGCGCCATTAGGCCGCCGCATTCTGCCTGGCGGTCACCAGGCATCACGTCTACATGGAGACTCCACAGGCAGCGCGGGCAATGATTTGTGTAACCCGTGCCCTGCACGGGGAAACCACATTGCTTGCAAATGAAGTCTTCAACGGTGCGCTGAAAGCGGCGTCCCATTCCTCAGCCTTATTTCGCATTATCGCGCAGAGCTTGAGCGATTTGCCGATCCAATTTCCCCATAGGCAGCTCACTAAGCCGATTTACGGAAAGCCAGCGATGTGCGACGGCAGAGGCAACCTTTGGCCTGCGCCCGTTCAGCTTCACACCAAAAACTTGCAGGTGGGCGTGGAAATGGCTATAGGCATGCTCGTAGTGGCCAAGCTTTTGAATGAATTGCAAATCTATGTTCATGATCTTTTCAAGCTCTCGGCGTAAGGCAGATCTGGCTCTGCTTGGATCTTTGATCATTGCATTGGGGAATTCCCACATGCCGCCCAGCAAACCCTTGGCCGGTCTTTGCGAAAGGAACACCTGCCCGCGCTGCATGATAACCGCTGCGACAAAATACCTCTGCGGTACGGCTGTGACTACTTTCTTGACAGGACGTTTTTCCTGAATGCCTAGACTAAGCGAACGGCATTCACGCCGCAAAGGGCAAGCAGGGCAATCGGGGTGGCGTGGCCTGCAAATACCGGCACCCAAATCCATGAGGGCCTGGTTGTATTCGGCGGCTTTGCTGGTGGGCAAATGCTCCATAGCCAACGCACGAAAACGCTTTGCCGTCCGATTGCTGTCAATTGGCCACCGCACGTTGAAAACACGGGCCAGCACACGCATGGCGTTGCCGTCCACTGCCGGCTCGTCTCGGCCAAAGGCTATAGACGCGATGGCCCCAGCCGTATAGGGCCCGATGCCAGGTAAAGTCAGAAGCGTGGACACATCATCGGGCAGCTGGCCATTGTGTTGCGCCAGGACAAGCCGAGCAGCGCGGTGTAAATTGCGAGCACGGGTGTAGTAGCCTAATCCTTCCCATATGGCCAGGACATCCTGCTCGTTAGAATTTGCCAATGCCTCGATTGTAGGAAAACGCTTCAACCATCGCTTGTAATAACGAAACATAGTCTCGAGGCGGGTTTGTTGGGCCATGATTTCCGCCACCCAAACAGAATACGGCTGCGGATTTTCGCGCCAGGGCAGGTCGCGCCGCCGAGAGGCATACCAGCGAAGCAAATTCTTTGCAAATGGGGATCTCAAGAGGAAAACGAGTCGTACCAGAGACTACATTTGGAAACCGCCACGGGCAGCTATGACCTTGTAATTGAAATTCTCTACCAAATCGTCCATCTGTGTGCCCAGGTCTTCCCAGGCATTGGAATCAAGCAACCGGCGGGCTGAATCCAGGTTTGGAATCACGGCCTCGGCCAATAAGCGCGGTTGTTCTCCATACACGGTTAGCCAAGCTTCGCTCAAAGCCACCCCTAGCGCCTCAAGTGATGGGACGAATTTGCGGATATGGAATTCGAAGTAATCTTCTTCGCGCCCGGGTTGGATATCCCAAGTCATCAGCAACTTTACGGCAGACATACTAAGCAGTTGGCTCCAATACCACCACCTGGGTTTCATCCGGGATTGCCGATCGTGTGACCTTGAGCGAGGATTGCGCCTTGGAGCTGGTTAAACCCATTTCCTCGAGGAATTGACGCAAAGCAGAGAGCTTGATGCTGCTACGTGGCGTCTTGTAATGCATAGGAACCACCAAGCCAGGCTCGATCATAGCAATAACCTCTGCAGCCTTGGCAGCACTCAATGCATTTCCACCGCCCACAGGCACTAAAAGTACATCGACGGTGCCAAAGGCTTCCACCTGAGTCTGAGTGGGCACTTTGGGCATGTCTCCAAGATGGCCGATTGTCACCCCATCATAGTCATAGATAAACACGAGGTTGCGATCTTTCTTGCCTTCGTTGGTTGCCACCCCGGTAATAAAAATCCCGCCGATCTCATATTCTCCAGGCCCGCGGATATCCCAGCCGTAACCTTTAACTCCCTTGACGAAATTGTGTCCCGGCGCGTCATGACTGACCGTGACAATGTCGGCTTTCAACTTTAATGGCTGGTAACCAACACTGGAGTGGTCATATGGATCCGCCACAATCGTTGGCATGCTGCGTTCAGTGACGCGAAAACAGGAATGTCCGTACCAGGTAATTTCCATTCAAACTCCGGGCTGAAAATCCATTATAACATCGCGCTGACGCAGCCCGTATAATACCTGCGTGACTTCCCTGCAACTTGAAAAACGTCTCACCCAAAATGCGGAAATCATAGAAACCGCAGAGGGCTGGCAATTGAAACCAGGGTCCAGCAGGGCGCGCTCATATCAACTGGCCCAATTGGATAATTACAGTCTGTTATCGCGATCCACCTTTCCACACAAGCCACCGGCGCGTTTATCTATGAAAGCCCGCGCATCGAATATTAACCTCCCGGGAACCTGGGGGGTCGGATTTTGGAATGATCCCTTTGGTCTCTCATTTGGTTTCGGCGGATCAGCAGGCCGCCTGCCCGTTTTCCCTAACGCGGCCTGGTTCTTCTTCGCGTCGCCCGAAAACCACTTAGCGCTTCATCAGGGATTACCCGGCAACGGGCCCATGGTTGCCGTCTTTCGATCACCGCGCGTGCCCGCCTTACTGTTGACACTGGCCCTGCCACTGATGCCCTTCCTGGCTTGGCCGCTTACTTCCCGCCTTCTCCGGCGAGTTGTTGCGAGAATGATTGACCAGGAAGCAATATCCCTGGATTTGGAGCCAACTATTTGGCATGAGTACAAGCTCGATTGGGAGAGAGAAACAACCCGCTTCACTGTGGATGAAAAAGTTATCCTAGAAACCCGCCTAAGCCCAATCCCCCCTCTGGGGCTGGTACTATGGATAGATAATCAATATGCGGCCTGGCCACCCGATGGCCGCATACGGTACGGAACGCTACCCACACTTAAGGACTGCTGGGTGGAAATCAAAGACTTACATCTCGACTAGTTACTACAATTAATTCCACCATGCATGCATCAAAAACTCTTAAGCGCGTTTGCCTCACCCCGCCGGTCTCCGGCGTGGGCGGAATGGTCAGCTTCCAGACAAAAATGACGGCAGGCTTGATTGACCATGGCATCCAGGTAACCTTTGATTTAGCCGACGAGCCATACAATGCTGTGCTGGTCATCGGCGGCACAAGACAATTGGTTCCCTTACGCCGGATGCACAGGCGCGGGATCCCCGTCGTTCAACGCTTGGATGGGATGAATTGGCTGCACCGCCGCTTGCATACAGGGGTGCGCCATTGGCTTCGAGCGGAAATTGGCAACTGGCTGTTGGCTTACACCCGCGAACGGTTTGCAAATCGCGTCGTATATCAAAGCCGATTCGTTCGAGACTGGTGGGCGCGCACGCACGGCGCCGGACCCTCAGGTGTCCGCATCATCTACAACGGCGTGGATTTGGATCTCTTCAATCCAAACGGGGAAAAACCCAAAAAGGATCATGTCCGCATCCTTATGGTAGAGGGGAATTTGCAGGGGGGGTACGAAATGGGGTTGGAGAGCGCTGTAGCGCTGGCGAACCATTTGCAGCAACCAGGTAAGCAAGTGGAACTTGTTGTGGCGGGTCAAATTGGGGAAAGGGTTAAAGCCAAATGGCATGGAACATCGAGTGCACATATACATTGGGCCGGGGTGGTGCCCAATAATCAGCTCCCCGCGCTCTATCAAAGTGCGCATTTCCTTTATTCGGCCGACTTAAACGCAGCATGCCCAAACTCTGTAATCGAGGCCATGGCTTGCGGGTTGCCTGTGCTGGCTTTCGATACCGGAGCGCTAAAAGAATTGGTCTCACCTCAAGCTGGACGCGTGGTCTCCTATGGAGGCAATCCCTGGAAATTAGATCCACCGAACAATTCTGCGCTGGTCGGCGGTGCTACGGAAATTCTCAGCAATCAACATTCACTTCGCCTGGGAGCACGCGCCCGCGCTGAAGAAGCCTTTAGTCTCGACGCTATGGTCGATGCCTACATTGAGGCGCTGAATGCCTAATCCGCTCCTTTCACTTGCAGCAGCTGCCGCTCGCTGGTTACCTGTGCCTGTCAGGCGAGCTCTCTATCGCCTGGGTCCAGTAAGTTCCGGGGTACGCTCGCTGCTGAACCGCGCCGCGCCGATCGGATTGACCGAAACGCAGGTGGCGGGTGGCGGGTTGGCGGGGACGCACCTTCTACTTGACCTGCAGACTGAAAAGGATTATTGGCTGGGAAATTATGAAATGGATCTGCAAAAAGCAGTCCGTGATTTCGCCCACCCCGGCATGGTTGCTTTCGATTTGGGGGCAAACATCGGTTATATCAGCCTGCTGTTAGCGAAGGCTGTGGGAGAAACAGGCAAGGTTTTTGCTTTTGAGCCCTTACCTGCCAACCAAGAGCGTCTGAACAAAAACATGGTCTTTAATCCTCGCTTGAGGGTCATCCTAATTCCAAAAGCGGTCACTGAGAAAGACGGGCACGTCTCTTTCTTGATCCATGCTTCCGGTACCATGGGAAAAGTCGAAGGTTCAGCGGGCAGAGAGGGGGAATATGCGAAACCCATCAAGGTGGAAACAATCACTCTGGATAACTTCGTTTACCACAAGGGCAATCCTGAACCCAACCTGATCAAAATAGATATTGAAGGTGGGGAAAGTATGGCTTTGCAAGGAATGAGCCGCATCATCCAAGAAGCGAAGCCAACCCTCTTGATCGAGTTACACGGCCGGGAAGCCGCGCAAATCTGTTGGGAGATCCTAATCCAAGCCGGCTATAAAATTTCAAAGCTCGTCAAAGGCTACCCCCAAATTTCCGACTTTACAGAACTCGACTGGAAGAGCTACATCCTGGCAAGGCCCACCGCATGAGCACATATAAGGGCCGAGTGGGCATTATCCAGCGTGTACTCCCGCGCTATCGCGCCTCTTTTTTCGATTTACTAGCTGAAAAATGCGAGGGCGGCCTGAGCGTGTTCGCTGGTGCAGCGCGCTCAAAGGAAAGTATCCCGCTGGCGGGGGAACTGGAAATGGCGGATTGGGCGCGCGCGGATAATCTGCACCTTTTCGATGGGCCTTTTTATCTGTGCTGGCAACGCGGGCTGAAAAAATGGCTGGAAAATTGGAAACCGGATATCCTTGTCGCCGAAGCAAACCCCCGCTATCTGAGCACGCCCATCGCAGTAATGTGGATGCACAAAAAGACCCGCCCAGTTATCGGCTGGGGACTTGGGTCTCCCAAGCGGCCCGGCGAATTGACTGGGCTGCGCATGAAATGCAGGCAGCGTTTCCTACGGCGGTTCGACGCCATGATCGCTTATAGCCAGCGGGGCGCGGCGGAATACCGGACTCTGGGTTTTCCCGCAGAACGAGTTTTTGTGGCGCCTAACGCGGTGGTTCCCAGGCCCGTTGGCCAGCTTCCCACGCGTTCCAAAGAGCCAGCCCCGCAGCAGATTGTGTTATACGTTGGCCGCCTGCAAGAACGCAAGCGCCTAGACTCGTTGATCAAGACTTGCGCGTCATTACCTGATGGACTTCAACCAACATTGCAGATAGTGGGTGACGGTTCAGCCGCCGCCGCTCTAAAACAACTAGCGATGAATATCTATCCGCGAGCAGAATTCACAGGCGCACGTTTTGGCAAAGAATTGGATCAATACTTTGACCAAGCAGATCTATTTGTGCTGCCGGGAACCGGAGGCTTGGCCATTCAGCAAGCGATGGCACACGGCTTACCCATCATCGCCGCCGAAGGCGATGGCAGTCAGCGAGATTTAGTGCAACCCGGCAATGGCTGGTTAATTGAACCAGGGAACGGCGCGGCTTTAAAGCAGGTGTTAGCCGAGGCATTATCAAATCCGCGTCAGCTGCGTGAAATGGGACAGAAATCTTTCGAATTGGTTCGGGAAGAATTCAACCTGGAGAATATGGTGAATTCATTTGTCCATGCCATGAATCAGGTGACAGGCTGATGCGCATCTTATTTGTAGCTGACGGTCGTTCGCCAACGGCCTTGAGCTGGATGGAATACTTTGTGAAGGCTGGACATGAGGTTCATTTAGCCAGCAGTTTTGATTGCAACCCGACACTCGAATTCACCTCCGTTCATTTTGTGCCGGTCGCGTTCAGTACGGCAGCTACCGCAAATCCAACGAATCGCAGTGGGCTACGAAAAAATCTGCCGACTGCCTTGCGAACCCGATTGCGCAACTGGGTCGGGCCTTTCACGCTTCTGAATGCAAGCCGCAAGCTGAGAGCGGTAATCAATCGCGTGCAGCCCGATCTGATTCATGCCATGCGCATCCCCTACGAAGGCATGCTGGCTGCGGGAGTCAAGTCTTCAGCTCCCCTGGTCATTTCTGTCTGGGGCAATGACTTTACTCTGCATGCGCTTTCCAATCCATTCATGGGAGCAGCCACGCGCCGCGCGATGCGCCGGGCGGATGCATTGCACAGTGATACACAACGCGATTTACGCCTTGCGCAGCTCTATGGTTTTAGCAATTCAAAACCCAGCTTGGTGATTCCCGGCAACGGCGGAATCCATAGCGACATCTTTTATCCCTTGCCCGATGACGCTGACGAAGGCAAAACGGTGGCGCGCCTACGCGTGATCAACCCGCGTGGCCTGCGCGCCTATGTACGCAACGATGTTTTCTTCCAGGCCATCCCCAGGGTGCTGGCGCACCGGCCAGAGGTTCGCTTCTATTGCCCAAGCATGGAAGGAGAACCCGAAGCCAAGCGTTGGGTGGAGAGAATGAGGATTGGCGACTATGTGAGTCTGATGCCTAAGCTAAGCCCGCGTGCCCTGGCCGATAGTTATCACGCCGCGCAGGTAATGGTTTCGCCGAGTACGCACGACGGGACTCCCAATAGCTTGCTTGAGGCCATGGCCTGCAGCGTCTTTCCGATCTGTGGAGACCTTGAATCCATCCGCGAGTGGATTACCAGTGGAGAGAACGGCCTCCTGGTAGACCCTACAGATCCCAAAGCATTAGCCGATGCTATTGTGTGGGCATTAAAAGACAGCAAGATGAGGAAACGCGCCGCGAAAATCAATGCACAGATCGTGGCCGAACGCGCGGATTACGAAAAAAATATGGGAAAGGCGGAGAATTTTTACCAAGAGATATTGAGTAAGTAAAAAAAGCTCTGAGAGTTGCATCCGCACAAGCCTTACGGCCGGTGCACGAATTACCCGGCTACAAAGGGTACGCTCAAAAGGTTCGTTATCAGGCAATTACATATGGATAGCGTGACCCTCGGCCACGTGCGCTACTTCCATCAGCACTTCAGTGAGGCTGGGGTGCGCGTGCACATTGCGCGAGATTTCGGCAGCGGTCAATTCTGCCATTTGGGCAATGGTCAGCTCAGGTAACAGTTCCGTCACCTCGGGGCCAATCATGTGAGCGCCCAGGATTTCACCATAACGAGCATCGGTGATCAGCTTCACCCATCCAGCATAGTCGGCTAACCCCAACGCCTTCCCGTTGGCTTGAAAGTTGAAGCGACTCACTTTCACCTCGTGGCCGGCTTCCTTCGCCTGCGTTTCGGTGAGGCCGAAGGAGGCCACCTGTGGGTGGCAATATGTGGCACGCGGCATCATGCGGTAATCCAGCCGGATGGTTTCCACACCGGCAATGTTTTCGGCGCAAACGATGCCCATCGCCGAGCCCACATGCGCCAGCATCAACTTGGCAGTCACATCACCAATGGCCCAGATACCGGGCACATTGGTGGACATGCGGTCGTCGATCAGGATCTCGCCGCGTTGGCCCAACTTCACCCCCACCTGTTCCAAGCCCAAATCTTTAGTGTTCGGCCGGAAACCGATAGCCAGCAAAACCTGTTCTGATTCTAAGGTTTCAGACCCATCCTTCCCAGAAACAGTGACCTTGACTTTGCTCTTTGTCTTTTCAACCTTTTCCAGTTTCGTACCTGTCTTGACGGCAATGCCATCTTTGGTCATCGCCTTAGCGAGTTCCTTGCTTACTTCTTCATCCTCGAGTGGAGCGATGCGATCGAGCATTTCCACGAGAGTCACTTCACAACCATAGGAATTCCACACGGTAGCGAATTCCAACCCAACAGCCCCACCCCCCACGATAATGACCGATTTGGGCAGCTTTTCCTGAAGGATGGCCGGCCAATAGGTAAGCACTTGCTCATTATCCGGCTCCACTCCGGGGACGCTCATCGCGCTGGCGCCGGTAGCGATGATGATATTCTTCGCCTTGTGTTCGGTGGTCCCGCCCTTCTTGGTGGAAACAGACACTGTATCCTTAGCTGTCAATTTGGCCAAGCCCATGTGAACGTCGATCTTGTTCTTCTTCATCAGGAATTCGACGCCCTTTACCAGGCGATCTGACACCTTGCGGCTGCGCTTGACTGCGGCGGCATAGTCCAGTTTCAAATCCTTGAAGGAAAAACCAAATTCTTCCCCTTTGGTACGCAGAGTATGGGCCACCTCCGCATTTTTAAGCAGCGCCTTGGAAGGAATGCAACCCACGTTCAAACAGACGCCGCCTAAAAACTCTTTGTCGACGATGCCCACCTTTTGGCCAAGCTGCGCTGCGCGGATTGCCGCCACGTAGCCTGCGGGCCCCGCGCCGATAACAAGTACATCGTAATTCGCCATGATTTACCTCATTGATTCTATTGGGCTAGGCCCAATTTTCTAGCGTGTATTTGACGGTTCCCAGGAAATAGTCTGCCACAGCGCCATCCAGGATGCGATGGTCGAAGGTAAGACCTAAATACATCATGGGCCGAATAGCAATGGCGTCATCAATTACCTTAACACGTTTCTCGATAATTCCGGTGCTTACGATTGCGCACTGCGGCTGATTGATGATGGGTGTGGCAAACAGCGAACCGCTGGTGCCATGATTGGTGATCGTGATGGTGCCTCCCTGAACCTCTTCAGGCTTTAACTGCTTGGCGCGTGCCCGCCCCGAGAGATCATTCACCGCTCGTGCCAATTCGAGCAACGAAAATGCTCCCGCGTTCTTGATCACGGGCACGATGAGACCATCCGGTTCGAGCGCGGTGGCAATGCCCACATTGATCTGTCCATGCACCGCCACCCCTTCCTCGGACCAGGATGAATTTACGATTGGGTAAGCCTGGCAAGCGGCCACGATAGCAGCCACGAAATATGCTGTGACGGTCAGGTTGACCCCTTGCTCGGCAAACGTGGCTTTGTTAGCCGCCCGATGCGCGAACACTGGGGTCATATCTGCTTCCATGATGGTGGTGACATGGGGCGATGTATTTCTGCTGCGCAGCATGTGTTCTGCGATCGCCTTGCGCACCACATTCAACTTCATAACCGTGCCAGGGATTGCGTCGGGGAAAGCAAGGGGGAACCGCGGCTTTATGGGCGCTAGACGGACAGGTGCCTGGTCACCGCTCGCTAGCACGGCTTCGATATCCTTTTTTGTCACACGTCCACCCTGGCCAGTACCCTGAATACGAGTCACATCCAAATGACGTTCCTGAGCCAATTTCTTGACTACGGGAGAAAGAAACGTCGCCAGATTTTGTCCGTCGAATTTAGATAGAGCCACTTGCCCACCCATGAGCGGAGATGATGCGGCGCCACCTGATCGTGCAAGAGCCAGCACATCTTCCCTAGTGATGCGGCCGCCGGGTCCGCTGCCGCGCACAGCCGCAAGGTTCACCTTGTTTTCCGCGGCGATGCGAGCTACCAGAGGTGAAATCGGCGCAGATCCGAAAGCCACGCTGGTGGTAGCAGCCGGACGCGTTACTGGAACAACGGGCAGTGGTTTCGATAGGGCGGGAAGAGGCTGAACTGCCGTCGCAGGAGGCACCGGCTGTGGGGTTGCCTTCTCGACGGGCGGTTTAACAGCCTTTGGCTCAGTGCCACCGCCATCCGCAGGAATTTTTTCGCCCAGTTTGCCAATCCATGCCAAGGTGCTGTTAACCGGCGCGGTACTGCCTTCCGGAGTCACAATTTTTAGGACCGTCCCACTAATGGGGCTGGGTATTTCGGTATCGACTTTGTCTGTATTAATCTCAACCAACGGCTCGTATTCCTTTATTTCTTCCCCCTCTTTCTTAAGCCAGCGTGTCACGGTGGCTTCAATAACACCTTCACCTGTTTGGGGGAGGATCACTTTAGTAGGCATCTACGACTTTTCCATGAGGCGGATAGCTAATTCTAACTGAGTATCAACCTCAGCCAAAGATCCCAGCGCAAGATAAAGAAACCTTTGAAATTCTATCTTTTGTGAACCACGTGCTTGTCCTTCGGCTATATTAGAGGGAACTGAAACTACAGCCCGATGAATTTGACTCTTCAAAGCATATGTTTCTTCGCGAGGGAAGTTCCCTGTCAGGGGGGTATACACACTTTCAACGAGCTTCATCGATTTTTGCCAGACAATAAGATCCTTGTAATTCCTTGCAACCACCCGGTAATCATCATTCGGCTTCTCCATCTTTTTCTGCCTTCTACCTTCTACCCTCTTCCATCAATTGTCTCAACCAAGATCTCCGCCACATCACGAACTTGCATCTCAGGCGCCTCTGATTTTGCCGCGTCGGTCAGCATGATCATACAGAAGGGGCAACCTACCGCTAAGGTCTGCGCACCCACATCCTTGGCCTGGCGGATACGTTCGGCGCTGACGCGGGAAGTCCCGTGTTCTTCCTCTTTCCACATCTGCGCTCCGCCCGCGCCGCAGCAGAAAGATTGCCTGCCACTCTTTGCCATCTCCACCAAGTCGACATGGATTGTGTTGAGAATGCTACGCGGTTCGACGAGCACTCCGTTTTGGCGACCGAGATAACAGGGGTCATGGAAAGTCGTTTGGGCAGACGAGGCGGCTTTTACTTTTAGCCGGCCAGTCTTGATCAGCTCGTCGATAAATTCTGTGTGGTGAACCACATCATAATTCCCGCCAAATTGTGGATATTCCTTCTCTAGTGTATGCATGCAATGCGGGCAAGTTGTCAGGATTCGCTTTGGAGCGACCGAATTCAACATTTCCACATTCGCAGTAGCCAATTCGTTGAAAAGGAACTCGTTCCCTGCGCGGCGTGCGGAATCTCCCGTGCACTGTTCGCGTTGGCCGAGGACTGCAAAGTTCACTCCAGCAGCTTGCAATACCTGCACCAAAGCGCGGGCGGTCTTCTGGGCGCGGGCGTCGGTGGCCGGGGCGCAACCCACCCACCACAGGATCTCGGGGCTTGGATTTTGCTCGATGGTTGGCACATTCAACCCCTCCGCCCATTTGAGGCGTTCAGTTGGCGGCACGTTCCATGGGTTTACGCTGCGTTCCATGCCGCGGAAAGCTGTCTGCCAGGTATCGGGCGCCTTGTTCTCCATCAGCACCATTGAGCGACGGATATCCATAATGTCGCGCATAGGGTCGTTGCCCACCGGGCAAATGTCCGTACAGGCGCCACAAGCCGTGCAAGCCAATACGGCTTCTTCGGTGATGGCAAATTCCAGCAGGGGCTTTGTGCTGGCATCGCCCTTTGCAAGACGTGTTCCTTCTTCGTTAATGAAATAACGCTTGTTAATTTCCAGCGCGGCGGGGGAAAGTACTTTGCCCGAGGTGTAAGCCGGGCAGGCGTCCTGACAGCGGTTGCACATGATGCAGGCATAAGCATCCAGGATCTGGTGCCAGGCGAAGTCTTCGATGCACGTAGCACCAAACTGTTCAATGGTCGTGTCTTCGAAATCCAGTTTATCGAGCTGCCCCGGCGATAGCCGCTCTGGACGCAAAAGGAAATTGAGCGGCGCCATGAAAATGTGGATATGTTTGGAATATAAGAAATAAGGAAAGAAGGCCATGATAAGGCCAATGGCCAACCAAAAACTTGCGTGCTCTCCCAAGACCAAAGCCGAATTGGACAGACCCGACATGAGTGCGGAAACAGCGCTAGCGAACGGTTGCCAGGCGTCGGGGCCATTTATCGCCAGCTCGAAAGTTTGCCCGGCGAATCGGCCGCCTACGTGCAGCAAAATAAACAGTCCGACGATCAGCGAATCCCGGCGGATGCCGGCACGCGCTTTGGGGTGAACCCGTGTGGACTCGCGGATACGTAATTCGGGTGCGCGCACCACAAAACGGCGCAACAGCAAAGCGCTCATCCCGATCAAGGCCGATACACTCAATAAGTCAGCTAATAGACGATAACCGTTTCCAAGCAGGCCGGCACCCAAGAAAGCAAAATTCGGCAAAAATCCTTCGAGTGAGTCGCCGATATTAACGAACAGGTAGGACATGAAAGCCCAGACCACCATGGCATGCAAAACGTTGATGATCAGACGTTTGCGCCAGGTAGGAGTCAGTGCCAGGGTTTTGACAGCGGTATCCAGAAGCCGCCTGGGGACGAGCTTCCAATCGGGCTTGCCATGACCGCGGCCAATGATGCGCACGATACGAACGGCCGCGCGCAAAACTAAGCCTGCAGTGATAAAGGCTGCCAGCAGGAAGATGATTTTTTCAGGGAGGGTCAGCATAGGAAGCGAAAAAGTGAGGGTTGCTTCGTCAGGCTAAAGCCTTCCTCGCCATACGGGACGGGTAAACCCTGTCCCTAAGTCAGTTTACCATAGACAAAATAGCGGCCAAATGGCCGCTATTTATGAAGAGTTACATAAGATGTTGTTTGTTTTGGTGGTGGGGTACGAACAACTTGACAAGGTTGAAATCCTGTCAAGGAAGTCATTCGCCCAACGCCATTATGCGCCACCTGACCCATACTGAGACGGATCGGTGGGGGTACGTCCCGAGGGATCGTGCACCCAGACCCAATCACCATCAGTGGCCCATTTGAAAAGCCAACTGGCATCTGCAATGGATAGGTTCACACAGCCGGAAGATTGCTCGAAGCCAAAGCGGGCGCGCCAATAGGCGCCATGCAGCGCCCGTGCCTCATCGAAATACATTGTCCAGGGAACGTCCTCAAGATAGTAGTAATCAGAGCGATCGGCTGCGAACACACCGGTCATGAATGTCGATTCGTATCTTTCATAGATCTGGAACAAACCGGGTTGTGTCCATTTGCCTGGCACGCCGGTGGCAACGAGTGTGGCATACACAAGCTGATTGTCCTGATAAACTGCCAAGGTCTGTTGCTCCAAGTTGATTTCAATCCACCGGCCGTTTTCCACGCCCTCCTGTGGTGTGGTATTCGGCAACACCAGCCGGACCTGGCGGGATTCCAGCCAAAGGTCTGGACCCACTTCAAACCAGCGCAGGCCATTTGCCTCCGCGGTATCGTAGACTTGTATCAGTTCGTATGCACTGAAAGTTCGCTCAGACCTACGCGCAGAAAGACCCGGCGAGAGATAGGCTCGAAAAGGAGCCGCTTCGCTGTTGGCTGCTTCCAAAACCCAGCCAAATGGCCGTGCGGGAGTGGCGGTGAATTCAGAACCTGCAAATCTTGAATAGAGTTGATTGGGGGAAATGTCGCCGCGACGCATCCATTGGCCCACATCAATCATATAGTAATTCTTGCCGTCCACTTCTTGCACATCATTATAAGTGACATAGACTAAGCCGCCTTCCAGATACTTCAGGACAGGTTTGCCGGCGGCCGCGTCATTCGGTGAAGCAAATATGGGGGCATTCGGCGTATTTACTCGTGCATAATAAAAGGGCAGCTGGTAAAGCTCCGGATCCGGAGCAACAGCCGGCAACGGTTCCTCAAAGAAGAATTTTCCTGTTTCAAGCATACGGTGCAATTGATAAGTTGATTCGAAAGGAAGGCAGCCCATACTCTGCGAAATTGGAACTCCCGTCGGGCAGGGAACTTCATCCTGCGCCAATTCAGCCGCAGACGCGGGTGAGGCAAACAGCGCGGCCAGCAAAGAAAGGGTTAGTGAGGCGAAAAGCAGCCTATTCATATCGTCGGGAATTATATCCGGCAAACTTGTGATGGGTAAATAAGCATTAACCACGCAACCCCTCTTCCGCGGCAATGCGCAAATTCCGGATACTAAGTATTGCCAGTAAATTAAACGCAACCGTGGCAACCACTGTCGCCATGAATCCCAACGCGTAAATGTCCAAAGCGATCCAACCAGCCACCGCACGGCCGATGGAAGCAGATGTGAAAAAGCCGGCCATCATCGTCGCCCGGGCAGCCGGCAGCACTTCCGTCATCAGCGGAATAGAAGACACGATGAAGAATTCAAAACTGATATAGAACATAAATAACCCCATTAATGCCCCCACCAATGTTCCGCCCACTATGGGTAGACTAATTACCGCCAGCGAATTAATGACCAATCCAAAAAAAATAGCCCTGCGCTTGCCAAGGCGGTCCGTGATCAAAGCAACCAGTCCTTCACCGCTCAACTCAGCTATCCCCAAGACAGCCGCGGCCCCGCCCAGTGCAACCAATTGCAGGCCAAAGCTTTCTTCCATCCAGACGCCAAATGTAAGATTGATGAACTCGTTTGCAATGACCGAAAAAACAGTCAGACCCATGGCCGCTATGGCCGGCCGGGAATGCAGGATGGTTCCAAAATTTACCCAAAGGCTGGGAGGCTTCACCGCGCGCGGTTCATCCTTTGGTAATTGAAAACCAAGCAGCAGGGCAGCCAATAAGATTAAGGCGCCCAGCAAGGGGAACGGGGCCAGCCAACCGGCGCCGGCAATCACCCACCCAACCAGGGGAATGCCCACAATATAGGCACCCGACCAACTAAGCTCCGTAATGGTGATGGCAAAACTGCGCCGTTCGTAGGGGACGCGGTCACCCAGATAGGCTTGCATGGTGGGGTCAAAGGTCACCTTCCCCACCGTAGTGAACATGAGCGCCAAAATGAAACCGGGAAAGGTCGGCCAGAAAACTGCGATGGCGGTACCCGCTATGAAAATGGCCAACCCCAAGAGCATGCCCTGCTTTCGACCGCGGCTGTCGCCTACGGATGAAAGCAGGGGTGCAAAGATGGCCGCCACCAGAGAACGAGAACCAATAGCCGGGGCCAGTGTTTCAAGCGGCACGTTAAGGCCATCCCGAAACGCCGGCAGGAAGGGATAAACCATGCGATAGGCCGTGCTGGAGACCATGCGAATGAAGGTAAACAGAATGATTTGCAAACTCAGCGATGTTTTCAAAGACTTATTCTTCAATGGGAATCCTTATCAGTGAGAGAGTCTCCTTTTTTAACCTTGCGAAGGGTGAATTTCATTATTTAGCGGAATTCAAGACCAACCCATTCGCTTCGCTCAGGGCAGGCTCTTCACAAGGTTACTGCAAATCAGGATGTCAGCATTGGGATCTTGATACCGTGCCTCTTCGCCGCGGCGATGGCCTCTTCGTAACCGGCATCTGCGTGGCGCACAATGCCCATTCCCGGGTCGGTGGTGAGAACGCGTTGGATACGTGTAGCTGCCTCCGGTGTGCCGTCTGCGACGATGACTTGCCCGGCATGCTGGCTGAATCCGATGCCTACGCCGCCACCATGATGGAAAGACACCCAGGTAGCGCCGCCCACGGCATTGATCAAAGCATTGAGGATGGGCCAGTCGCTCACCGCGTCGGAGCCATCTTTCATTCCCTCCGTTTCGCGATTGGGTGAGGCCACCGAACCGGAGTCGAGGTGGTCACGCCCGATAACAATCGGCGCGCTGAGTTCACCGCTGGCCACCATCTCGTTGAACCTCAAGCCAGCCTGGGCGCGTTCCCCGTAACCCAGCCAGCAAATGCGGGCGGGCAAACCCTGAAAGGGAATGCGTTGGCGCGCCATCATTAGCCAGCGGTGGAGATGCTCGTCCTGGGGAAACAATTCTGCAATAGCGGCGTCAGTCTTGTAAATATCCTCCGGATCCCCTGAGAGCGCCACCCATCGGAAAGGACCTTTGCCTTCGCAAAAGAGTGGGCGGATGTATGCGGGTACAAAGCCTGGGAAATCAAAGGCGTCCTTGACTCCGAAATCAAAAGCGCGCTGGCGCAGGTTGTTGCCATAATCGAAGACTGCGCTGCCCCTCTTTTGGAAACCCAACATGGCTTCCACATGTCGCGCCATGGATTCTTGTGAACGGCGCTCGAATGCACGCGGGTCATCGCGCCTGAGCGCCATGGCTTCTTGCAAAGCCATGCCTGCCGGGATATAGGCCAGCAAATCGTGGGCGGGAGTCTGGTCGGTAACCACGTCGGGCACCACGCCGCGAATCAACAACTCAGGAAATATTTCAGCGGCGTTGCCGATCAGCCCAATAGAGCGCGGCTGCTGCTTGTCGACGGATTCCTCGACCATAGTCATGGCTTCTTCGAGAGTGTCCACCACCGCGTCCACGTAGCCGATCTCCAGGCGGCGCTTGGCGCGCGCCGGGTCGACCTCCACGATGAGACCAACGCCTTCGTTCATGGTGGTGGCCAACGGTTGCGCGCCGCCCATGCCACCCAAACCGGCGGTGAGCACGAATTTGCCTTTCAGCGAGGACCAACCTCGCTGCCGGGCAAGAGAGCCCAGCGTTTCGTAGGTGCCTTGCAGGATGCCCTGGGTGCCGATATAGATCCACGAACCAGCGGTCATTTGGCCGTACATGATCAAGCCCTTGGCAGCCAGATCGTCGAAGTGTTGCTGGGTGGCCCAATGGGGAACGAGATTGGAATTCGCAATCAACACACGCGGCGCGTCAGCATGGGTGCGGAAAACGGCTACCGGCTTGCCGGACTGCACCAAAAGAGTCTCATCCGGTTCCAGATTGCGCAGCGAATCCAGGATGGCATCGAAAGCCTCCCAGGAACGCGCTGCCTGGCCGCGGCCGCCGTAGACCACCAGGTCCTCGGGGCGCTCGGCCACTTCGGGATCCAGATTGTTCTGGATCATACGGTACGGGGCTTCGATGAGCCAATTCTTACAGGTGAGTTGCGCGCCGCGCGGGGCACGCACTACGCGTGAGTTAACCATTGCCATCCTCGTGTTCCACTCCATAGTCGAGCAGCAGCATCGGATCGAAAAGTTGGAAAGCGTCGCTGTTGCGCCAATGGCGATATTCCGCTTTTTCTTCGTCCGTAGCTTGCGTATCGTAATAATTCATATCAGCCAAACGAATATTGGATACCCCGACCCGCGTTTCGAAGTGCAGATGTGGTTCAGCGATGAAGTATTCGTCTCCGGTATCACCCACTGCTCCAATCACCTGTCCACAATCCATTGGCTCCGACAAAACAAAGGGAGCCAATTCCTGCATATGGGCATAAAGCAGGTAAAGGGATTCGCCATTCTCAACGGGAAATAACACAGCCAGGCCGGGCGGCAATCGATCGGCAGGCGTCTCAATAATCAGGTAATTTCCATAAGTCGGTGCAAAGCCTAGAGCAGCCACGTAGCCATCGAATACAGACTGGATTGGGGTTCCGTTAATGTGACCGCCGACGCCGCCTTCGTCATTGCGCTGGTAATAAGCAAAATCAAGACCGTGGTGGCCGCCATCCCAGTTGGTAGTGCCCTGCGGTGCGCTGAACCCTTGACTGATATATCCCTTCAACGCCTGAAACGAATGCCCTTGCAACGGTGAACAAATCGGCGAGATTGGAACGGACGTTTCTGTCGGAGTCGGCGCGAGCGTGAAGGTAGCCGATGGCTGTGGGCTTGCTGTAGCCGAAGGCACTGGCGTTGGGACTGGTGTTGGGGCGGAAGGGGCAGCGCAAGCCGCAAGCAAACCTGCCGCGAAGATAGCCAGCAAACTGAGTTTCACGCGGCAATTCTAACGCTGAACAGCTAAAGAATGCCGGTGATATCATTGGCAGCAATCTGCCCACAGGAGTGCGAATGAGGAAAATCAGCGTAATCGGCGTCGGTTATGTCGGTTTGGTGACCGCAGCCTGTTTCAGTGACCTGGGCAACACAGTTACCGCCGTCGACGTTGACGAAAAGCGTATCGCCGGGCTCAAACGCGGCGAGATGCCCATCTACGAGCCTGGCCTGGAAGAGCTGGTGAAGCGCAATGTGGAAGCCGGCCGCTTGACCTTCACCACTTCGTATAAAAAGGCTCTCAAAGATTGCGAATTCGTGTTTATTTGTGTCGGCACCCCCTCTGGGGTGGACGGCGAGGCGGATTTGAAATACGTGGAATCCGCCGCCAAATCCATCGCCAAGAATATGCAGGCGGCGCTGATCGTGATCAACAAATCCACAGTACCTGTTGGAACCGGCGACTGGGTGGCCGAAATCATCAGCGCAGCCCAACCTAAGCCCATTGATTTCTGGGTAGTCTCCTGCCCTGAATTCCTGCGTGAAGGGGCGGCCATTTCCGATTTTATGAGCCCGCATCGCACCGTGCTCGGTTCCCTGCACCGCGAAGCGGCCGATAAAGTGGCGCAACTTCATCTACCCTTGCGAGCCCCGATTGTCATCACCGACTTGCGCACGGCGGAAATGATTAAATATGCTTCAAATGCGTTCTTGGCTACCAAGATTTCTTTCATCAATGAGATCGCCGATATCTGTGAATCGCTAGGAGCCGACGTAAAGGAAGTAGCCGCCGGGATGGGCTTCGACCCACGCATCGGAAAGCATTTCCTGGAAGCCGGTCTCGGCTATGGCGGCTCGTGCTTCCCAAAGGACGTGAAGGCGTTGGCCTTCATGGCCCAGGAAATGGGCCACGAACCCCGTATTCTGAATTCCGTGATGACGGTGAACGGACTGCGGCGGCAACATGATCGTCGATAGATTGAAGAATATCGCCGGCAGCCTCAAAGGCAAGACGATCGGCCTGCTCGGCCTCGCTTTCAAAGAAAACACAGACGACATGCGCGACGCGCCATCCATCGACATCGCCGAGGACTTGCTTGCCGCCGGGGCGCAGGTGCGCGCTTACGATCCGGTCGCCATGGACGCCGCCAGCCCGCTATTGCCCAAGGTGGATATGGTCAAGGACGCCTATGCGCTAGCCGACGGAGTGGATGCACTCCTGGTCATTACACCCTGGAATGAGTTCAAGAACCTGGATTTCGAGCGCATTCGCGCCGGCATGCGGCAGCCGCTGATCCTAGATGGCCGCAACATCTACCAGCCTGCGCAAATGCGCAATCTCGGCTTCACCTACCATGGAGTAGGCAGGGGATACAACGGCGCCGTGCAGACCGAGATCAAAGTCCGGTCGAATGCAGCCTGAGATCAAAAACGACCGGCCACCGATCTGCGATTACGAGGGATCGGATTACCAGCAACGCTTTTGGGATCGGGGGGAACGGGAGTACGAAGACCAGGTAGAAGCCATTGCCATTAAACGCTTGTTGCCGAAGGACGGCAAGCTGCTGTTGGAAATTGGCGCCGGCGCCGGTCGCAACACGCCACGCTATGGGGGATTTGACCGCATTGTGTTGATGGATTACTCCACCACGCAATTAGAACAAGCGCAGCAGAAATTAGGAATCGGTGATCGCTATATTTATGTGGCCGCCGATGTGTACAAACTGCCGTTTGTGGATGGCTTATTCGATACCGCCACAATGATCCGCGTTATCCATCATATGGCGGATGCGCCGAAAGCACTGAAGCAAATCCGACAGGTGATGCAGCCCGGCGGTAAATTCCTGTTGGAATACGCCAATAAACGCAACCTAAAAGCAATTCTGCGTTATTGGCTGGGCCAGCAGGAGTGGAATCCTTTTGACAAGGCTCCCGTGGAATTCGTGCCCCTCAATTTCGATTTCCATCCCAAGGCGATGGCCGCCTGGTTGCGCGAGGCCAACTTTGCCATCGAGCGCCAGATCACTGTTTCCCATTTCCGTATGGGCTGGGCCAAGCGCAGTCTCCCTCTAAAACTCCTGGTGAGTTTGGATGCCGCGCTCCAGCCGACCGGTGCCCTGTGGCAATTCACACCTAGCATTTTCCTTCGTGCCCAAGCAAACGGCGACACGCCGCGGGCGGGGGCTGGCGTCTTTTTCAAATGCCCGGAATGCGGGACTGCGCTGCCGAAAGAGCAAAGGGAACAACTAGCCTGCCCGGGATGCGGGCGGCGTTGGGGAATGAAAAAAGGGATCTACAATTTCAAAGAATCGCTCAAGAATTAATTGCCCTGAGGCTGTTTGCCGAGTTCGTAGTCGATGATCTCGGCGAACACTTCAAACGGTTGAGCGCCAACGACGGCGATCCCGTTGATGAAGAAGGTGGGAGTTGAGCTCACGCCAAGATCGGCGCCCAAGTTGTAATCTTCCTGCACAGACTGCGCATAGGTCTGATCGTCGATGCAAGTAGTAAACGCCTCCCCATCCAGGCCCAGTTCCTCAGCATAAGCCAAGTATGTAACGCGGCTAAGTTCCAGGCGGCCGCTGAAGATTAGATCGTGAAAGTCCCAGAAGGCGTCCTGCTCCTGAGCGCATAGGCCAGCTACCGCGGCAGGGAAGGCTTCGGCATGGATGCTGGTAAGCGGGAAATCTTTGTAGACGAAGCGGATCTGATCGCCGTATTGTTCTACAAGTCGTGGGTATGTCTCCTGCGCATGCCGTTGGCAATAGGGGCATTGGAAATCGGCAAACTCAACGATCGTGATCGGGGCATCTTCAGAACCAAGTACGGCATCATCCCCACTAATGGGGACTTCATAGCGCGGCAGGCTCTCGATTTGCGACGCCAAATCATTGACCTCACTGGATTGATCGGTGGCTTCACCAATTATTGAGGGGGCGCTGGTTGGATCGGCGGCAGTGGCTGCGGTGACTGGCGCTGCGGTTGCCCCCCAAAGCAGATACCCAAAGGCGACCCCAATTAGAAGGCCAACGGCGCCATACAGGTGATGTTTTTTAATTTCAAATTTCACAATTTCGTCTTTTTTCGTCTTTTTTGGCATGGGCGGCATTATATCCGACCGACGCATCTTATAATTTCGACATGAGTACCACTTTCCCGGCGCCCGATCTGGAATTTGTCCGCCCGCGGATGAATGCATCCGGCAGCCTGGGTTTCGCCCCCGACCCGCGTGGTCCGGTCTCGTTTGAGAAATTCGGGGCCTTCGTCACTAATCCGATCAGCGCCCGCGCTCGGCGAGTGGCGAACCCACCCAGCCTGCTGGCCTTTCCAGGCGGTGTGCTATTGCATACCGGACACCCAAACCCGGGAGTTGGCGAAGCCATCAAACGTTACGCAGCTGCCTGGGCGCGGTCGTCGACACCGATTATCGTGCATGTGTTGCCGGGAAAACCAGAGGAGCTGCGCAAAGCGATTCTGCGCTTTGAAGAACTCGAAAACGTGATGGCTGTTGAACTCGGTTTCGAAGCGGATAGCTCAACCTACTTGGTGGCGAACCTTGTTCAGTCCGCAATGGGTGAGTTGCCCGTCATCGCACAACTGCCATTGAGCCGAGCCCTGGATTTAGCAGAAGCTGCGATGGACGTGGGCGCTTCGGCCATCAGCCTGGGACCGCCGCGCGGCGCGTTGATTGGGTCCGCAGGGAAACCAGTCAGCGGCCGCTTGTACGGACCGTCGATCTTCCCACAGGCGTTGGAAGCAGTGCGGCGCTTGAGCGAGGCAGGCTATCCGGTAATAGGCGCGGGCGGGGTGGAGGCCGAGGCGCAAGTCGAGGCGATGCTAGGTGTAGGAGCGACAGCGGTTCAGGTGGATGTGGGATTATGGAAGGGAATAACTAATAATAGAATTGGTTACCGGTAATAAGTTATTTTTCCAACCAAATCGTCACCGGCCCATCATTATGGATTTCGACAAGCATATGCGCACCGAAGCTTCCCGTTTGCGTGGAGATCCCTAGAGCGGCAAGCAACTCGGCAAAGCGCAACACGAGCGGCTCGGCGAGTTCCGGCGCGGCGGCGTCTATGAAGGACGGTCGCCTGCCTTTTGCCGTATCCGCATACAAGGTAAATTGCGAAACCACCAGGGCAGCACCGCGAACATCCAACAGCGAAAGATTCATTTTTCCCTGAGGATCTTCAAAAATACGCAGGTTGGCAATCTTCTCGACCAAATATTGCACTTGGGGCTCACCATCTCCAGGCCCCACGCCCAGCAGCACCACGAGTCCGCGGCCAATGCGCGCGACTTCTTTGCCATCTACTTTGACTGCCGCTGAACTCACTCGCTGAATTAACGCTCTCATAAGATTCGGATGTGACCTCGCGCAGTATAACATCGTGACGCAATTCGCCGGCCGTATAATGCGCTGCTTCGCAACGCGGGAGAAATCTCCTCGGCTGCACCGAGAAACGATTCTCCATCTAAACGTATAATGCCCATGTGGCTACCCCATTCCTGTCTTTAATTGTTCCCGCTTATAACGAGGGAAGCCGGCTGCCAACTGCTCTGCAGCAAATCGACGATTACGTAAAATCTCAAACTTTTTCCAGCGAAGTTCTAGTCATTGAAAATGGAAGCCTGGATAATACATTCTCGATCGCGGCAGATTTCGCTAAAACCCACAAGAGATTCAGTGTGCGGCGCACTTCAGAGCGCGGCAAAGGGTTGGCGGTTCGCCAGGGGATGCTTGCTGCGGCAGGTGAATTTCGCATGATGCTTGATGCGGACCTGTCGATGCCCGTGGACCAAATCAATCGCTTTTTGCCGCCGGTGCAGAAAGATAAAGATATCGTCATCGCCTCACGAGAGGCGCCCGGTGCGGTTCGCTACAATGAGCCCGGCTACCGTCACATGGGTGGCCGCGTGATCAACACGATGATCCGGGTTATGGCTTTGCCCGGATTGCAGGACACCCAGTGCGGCTTCAAATGCTTTCGCGCCGAAGTGGCCGAAGACCTTTTTTCACAGCAAACCATCATGGGATGGGCGTTCGATGTTGAGATCCTATACATTGCCCGCCTGCGCGGATATTCTATAGAGGAGCTCCCTATCCCCTGGTATTTCAGCGAACAAAGCCACCTGCGGCCGGTTTATGATGCTTTTCACATCTTCTTCGACCTCCTCCGAATTCGAGCCAACGCCGCTCGGGGACTCTATGGCCACAAGGCTTGATCCTCCCTGGCCCACCTTGGAATTCGAAACGGAATTATGGGGCAAAGGGGTATTGCGTTTAGCCGGCATCGACGAAGTCGGGCGCGGCGCCCTGGCCGGACCTGTCTATGCAGCCGCGGTCGTTTTGCCAGCACGAGAATCCATCCTAGAAGAATTGGTCGGGGTGCGCGATTCCAAGCAGATGACGCCTGACGAGCGCGAGGAATGGGCGCCGCTGATCCGCGAAAAGGCAACTGCCTGGAGCCTGGGTTGGGCCAGCTGTAAGGAGATTGACCGCTGGGGCATCCTCTCGTGCACTTATCTGGCTGCCCGGCGGGCGCTGAAATCACTGCCCTTACCGCCTGAGCATCTGCTGCTCGATTACATTAAGCTTGACAAGGTGGACTTGCCGCAAACGCCCCTGGTGGGCGGCGACGCGCGCTGTTTGAGCATCGCGGCGGCTTCAGTAATCGCTAAAGTGGCGCGTGACGCCGAATTACGCAAATTGGATAGTCGTTTCCCGTTCTATGGTTTTGCCTCCCACAAGGGCTATGCCACCGAGGAACACATTCTCGCCATCGGCAAGCACGGTGCCTGTCCGCAGCACCGGTTAAGTTTTGCCCCAATGCGCTTGGGATGAAACCAGCCGCCACCTTTCTTATATTTTTCATTTTGACCAACGCCTGCGGTCCAACCCAGGCAAACCAAACTCCCACGAACCTTCCATCGGTATCGATCCAAACGATTTCGCCGACATCTGCCCAAGGGTCATCGCTTTCTTCTCCAACGGCCAACGAACACGCCGAAGAACCCCCGCCAACTGAATACGATCTGGATGTTGTTTTCGACTACACAGGACACAACCTGGAAGTTCGTGAAGAAATCAACTACACGAATAGCAACGGCGAACCAATAAAGGAACTGCAATTAGTGGTGGAGGCTCAGCATTTAGGTGCGGGATTTACGCTGACAGGGCTGCAGCCCATTAGTGGCTCGAACATTGGGGAACCGGAATTTTCCGGCGGTTTGTTGCACATCCCTTTACTCAGTCCCCTGGCTTCCGGCGAGAGCCTCCAACTGGAATTAGAGTATTTCCTTGTCCTGCCTGCGGGTTCTGGAACTCTAAGCTGGACGGACCGCCAGACGAATTTCATCGACTGGTACCCGTATATCCCTCCCTACATCAATGGACAAGGCTGGCTAATTCATCAGCCAGCCTTGGTTGGGGAACACTCGGTCTTCGAACGGGCGAACTTCGATGTGCATATCGAAGTGGCCAACGCACCCGCCAGCCTGCAGGTAGCCGCGCCTGCGCCAGCTGAAGTGCATGACTCAACGTTCGATTATGAACTGCACAACGCCCGTCGTTTCGTCTGGTCAGCCAGTGGCCAGTACGAAGTGCTGGATGCACATTTGGGCGAAACAAAGATATCGGTGTACTTCTTCAACGAGCATCGCGACGCAGCAGAAGCCTCTTTGGAAACAGCGAAACAAGCATTGGATCTTTACTCCGAGCTGTTCGGCGCCTACCCTTATGAAAGTCTCTCTGTCGTGGAAGGCCAATTCTTCGACGGAATGGAATCAGACGCATTGTTTTTCCTGGATCAATATTATTTCCTGACCTACAGCCATGATCCACGCAATTACCTCACCGCGCTGACCGCCCACGAAGTCGCCCACAACTGGTGGTTCGGGCAGGTGGGTAACGACCAGGCGCTAGAGCCCTGGATCGATGAGGCGCTTTGCGTTTACAGCGAACTACTCTATTACGAAAACACCTACCCCCATTTAGTCGACTGGTGGTGGGAATTCAGGATAGATCGCTTCCACCCCCAAGGATCAGTGGACAGCACGATCTATGATCATTCGGGGTTTGACTCTTACGTTCAGGTAGTGTACATGCGCGGTTCGCAGTTCCTGCGGGACCTGCGAACAGCCATTGGTGAAGGGCCGTTCTTTGCGTTTCTGCGCGCATATGCAACGCTCGGTGCAGGGCAGATTGCGTCTAGAGAAGATTTTTTCAGTTTACTGAAAGAATATAGTCCCGTTAATTTAGACCCGACCATTTCGGATTATTTCAGAGAGCAGTAAAACAACGGGGCTCGCCATGACCCAAGGGACTCCTCGCTTCGCTCGGAGTGACAAAGGTGATTTATTTATACAGTCCCCGCTGTCGAATCATCTCGTACACTGAACCAAGCAAATAAAACCGGTAATGGCCTCCGTCACGAACGCGCTCGCGGATCTCGCTGGAGGAAATTTCCAAAAGGGGTGCGTCCACGAATTCCAGCTTGGCCTTGGCGCTGAGGCCGGGCAAGGCACGCTCCAGGTCATCCAGGTCGATGCGGGTGAGCGGGCGGCGCATAACGCCCAACGCAGCGCAGGCAGCCAGGAAATCCTGCGGCCGGTGCCATTCGGGCAGATCACGCAGAGAATCTCCTCCGAACAAGTAGACCAGCTCTTTGCCAGGGTATTCCTTGGCTAAGAGTTGCATGGTGTCCAGGGCGTAATGAGGACCGGGCCGATCGATGTCAATGCGGGACAATTCAAAAATATTCTGGCCCTTTATTGCAGCCTCCACCATTGCCAGCCGGTCGTCAATGAGAGTGAGCTGGCGGTCGCGTTTGTGTGGCGGGTCCGCTGTGAGCACGAAAAGCACCTTCTCCAAACCGAGTTGCGCCTGGGCTTCGGCAGCCAGGATGAGATGCCCCAGGTGCGGGGGATCGAAGCTGCCACCGAATACCCCGATACGGGCCGCGCTCATTCCTGCCACTCCAATTCATACTCCCCAATCTTCACTGTATCTCCCGCCTTCACGCCTGCCTGGCGCAAGGCGATATCAACACCGAGTTGTCGCAGCATACGCTGGAAACGACGCACAGACTGGTCGTGTTCCCAATAGGTCATGGCCGCGGCTCGTTCCAGACTGGCGCCGCGCAGCCGCCAATCGGCTCCTTCGCGCTCCACGTGAAACTCGCGCGGGTCAGTCTCCGGCCTGTATACAGGCAGCTCCTCCCCCTTTGCCGGTTGGGGAAGTGCGGCCAGTTCGCGGGCGGCGCGAGCCAGCAAAGCGCGCACATCTTTGCCAGTAGCCGCGGAGATTGCCATCGGCGCATAACCCTGCTGCTTTAACGCCGTTTCGATTTGCGGCCAACGAGCTTGGGCGTCGGCAAGATCCATTTTGTTCAGGGCGACGATCTGCGGTTTTGCAGCCAAATCCGGATCGAATAAAGCCAGCTCGGAATTGATTTGAGTGAAGTCGGCCAATGGATCCTCGGCCAACCCATCCAAAAGGTGGATGAGGACGCGGGTGCGCTGGATGTGCCGCAGGAAATCGTGGCCCAGTCCTTTACCGGCGTGGGCGCCCTCGATGAGGCCGGGGATGTCGGCCAGCACCAGGCTGGTTTCATCGTCCAGAGCGGCGACGCCTAAATTGGGCTGCAAGGTGGTAAAGGGGTAGTTGGCGATTTTGGGTTTGGCATTAGTGAGCGCGGCCAAAAGAGTGGACTTGCCGGCATTGGGCACGCCCACGATGCCGATATCGGCAATCAGCTTTAGTTCGAGACGCAGCGTTTTTTCCTCGCCGGGTTCGCCTTTCTCAGCGATGCGCGGAGCCTGGTTGCGGGAGTTGGCAAAGTGTTGGTTGCCGCGGCCGCCGCGGCCGCCTTTAGCCAACACCAGTCTCTGGCCTGCCTCCGTCAAATCGCCGACCAGCTCAGATGTGGCGGCATCGTATATCAGCGTGCCGGCCGGCACGCGTAATATCAAGTCCTCGGCGCCGCGCCCGCTGCGCTGGCTGGGGCCGCCGGGTTTACCGTCAGCGGCGACGAAACGCTTCTTGAAACGAAAGGTGTACAGAGTACGCAAAGAAGGATCCACATCCAGGAGCACAGAACCGCCGCGGCCGCCATCGCCGCCATCCGGGCCGCCGCGGGGTACATATAGCTCGCGGCGAAAATGCACCATGCCGTCGCCGCCTTTGCCTGAGCGGACGGTGATTTCAACTTCGTCTAGGAACTGGGGTTCGGGCATGGTTTTACGCAACACGCAATACGAAATACTGTTGCATATTGCGTATTGCGTAAGCAAAGACACTTTTTGAATATCTAATAGGATTATATCAACCGGCTCATTTGCACCCTGCTTGTGAAGCCATTGTACGCGTTTGCACAAACAATCAACTGATGATAAAGTTGGGCACGCTAACAGCCAGCTTTCGCCAGGAGGCCTGAGTTTATGCCCAAACAAATCCCCGATATCGTGATAAGTCGGTTGCCTACTTACCTGCGCGCCCTGCTACAGATGAGTCAAGAAGGCCGCCAGGTGACCAGTTCCCAGGAACTCGGAGAACGCCTGGGGATTTCCGCCGCCCAAATCCGTAAAGACCTCTCGCAGTTTGGCGAGTTCGGCAAGCAAGGAACCGGCTACAACATCGAATTCCTGGCCAACCAGGTCAAAGAGATCCTCAATGTAAACCGAGTGTGGGACGTGGCCATTGTGGGGGCCGGCGACATCGGCCGCGCCCTGGCGGGATACAACGGCTTCAGCGAACGCGGTTTTCGCATCAAGATGATCTTCGACAACAAGCCCGAGAAGATCGGCACCAGTGCAGGGGGGTTTGTCATCAAGGATAGCAAAACGATGAAAGAGGAGATCCTCGCAGCAGGCATTAAGATGGCGATGATCGCTGTGCCGGCAACACATGCTCAGGGTGTGGCGGATCAATTGGTGGAAGCAGGTGTCAAAGCGATATTGAGTTATGCACCGGTGAATCTGAATGTGCCTGCCGGTGTGCGGGTGCAGAACATTGACCCCTCGATCCATCTGCAGCGAATGACGTATTATTTAGAACAGTAGGTGGCCTGAATGACCGTTTTTGAAGTCAAGGTCGTACTACGAGGGCTTTCTTTTTGAATTTTGGGATTTGCTAAGAGTCTTGCATCATCATCCCCGCCGCCTGTCTCCCAATCTCCACGGCAAAGTTTGTCCCGCGATCCCACGGGTACACCTGGCTCATGCTGGCGAAATACAAGCCGCGTATCGGCGTTCGAATGTCCGGAATATTCTGTGAGTGATTGACTAAAGGCACCGGTTGCGCGTAATTCGTCTTATGCACCCAAACCTGCTTCACCCAATTCGGCTGAAAATGCGGGTTGATGCGCTGGATGCCGGGGATGAAGCGCTTTAATAGTTCTTTGTCCGAGAGCGTGAAGTATTCGTGCCCAGCCTCCAGGTAATCACCGCAGTAAACAACATGATCGCCGCCGAAATGTTCCGGGGAGAGATAATTGGTGTGCTCCACCAACGCCAGAAACGGGAACCCCGCGCTCTTGGGAATATTGAACCAGTAATAGCCTTGCTCCGAGATTCGCTCAGTAAGCACCAGAGTCATCACCACAGCGCCCATGCTCTTGAGTTCTAAAAGGCCTCGCAAATAATCACCGGCTAAGCCGGGCGCAAGTTTGGCCAGCAAATTCGGCGACGTGGTCGCCAGCACCTGGTCAAACGTCTCGTTGTCTTGAAGTCCTGACGTCTTGACATGCAGACCTCCAGACTTCTGCACGATGTGTTGAATCGGGGTATTCATTTTAAAGCTTACCCCCATAGTCTTCAGCCGTTCGGCGAACTTATCGGCGAACGCCTGAAAGCCGCCCACAAAGGTGCCCAGCCGCGTGGTGCGGGCGTGCAATCGTGCCCACAGCCAGGCCATGTTCACGTCTCTGGCATAGGGGCCAAACTTGCCCTCCACCAACGGCAGCCACATACGTTCGTACACCCGGTTCCCAGCCCACTGTCGCATCCAGGCGTCGACAGTGATCCTCTCCAGCGGTTTCCAGTTGTTTGTCAGGCGCAGGTAAAGTCCCACTAACCCGAAGCGGATCTTATCTAATCCCCAACCCAGCCCCGGAAAAAGCAGGGCAGCAAGAATTGAGTCAAAAGGATAGAAGCGACCTTCGTGATACATCACCGTATAGGGGCGTGGAAACAACACCTGATCGCTCCAGCCCAACTGATCAATGAGCCCGAGCATATGTTTATCGGAAGCGAACCAGTGATGGTAAAACTTTTCCACCCACCAGTCCCAATTCGGCTGCTTGAAGCCGGCAGCCAGCCCCCCGACCTGCGAGGCGGCTTCATAAACGGTGACCTCGTGGCCCGCTTTAGTCAAATCATACGCGGCAGCCAGTCCGCCGAAGCCGGCGCCGATGACCGCGATTTTCACGCAGCTGATCCTTCCGCAGGGACTTCGCCCCATTTGATTCCCTCGCGCGCCAGATAGTACGCGCCCAACGCGGTGATCGGCAGCCACAGGGCGATGTGCAACACGAAGGTGTAGCTGCTGGCCAGCGCAGTGGGCACGCCATAGGCTTCCAGCACCGCGATGCCGGGGGCATCGAAGGTGCCCAGATAGCCTGGCGCCGAGGGAATGGTGGTCGCCAGATTCACCACACCGTTCATGAGCATTAATGCAAAGAAACTCACTTCAAAATTGAATGCATGCATAACGAACCAATACTTGCCGGTCTCCAACAACCAGATCACCACTGACGTAAGGAAGACCATCAGAATTTCAAGGGGTGAGCGCAGGGATTCAAGGCCGCCGAGGAAACGTGAGCCGACTTCAAGCACCGCGGCGCGGAAGCGCGCCGGCACCAGATGCGCGGTGAACCATGCAAGCAGTTTCTCACTGGCCGCGGGAACCATGGCAGCTAAAAGAAAAACCAGCAGCGCACCGAAGAAAACGAGGCTGCCCCAAAACGCGATCTGCTCGATACTGAGCCCAGAGCCGAGACCAGCGCCGCCAGTCAGGCGCGCCAACTCGTTGAGGTTGACGAAGATGAAGGCCAGCATGACCACGCCGTCGAAGATGCGCTCGACGATGATGGTGGCCAGCGAGGCAGAGATGGGAACGCCTTCTTTGCGTTTGAGTACCGCGGCGCGCAAGATTTCGCCTGCGCGGGCAGGATAGATATTATTTCCCATATAGCCGATGGCAACGATAGGGAACATGGCGCGGGTGGAGATGGTTTTGAGAGGACGCAACAAGTAATGCCAACGCCAGGCCCGCGCCCACACTGCCAGAAAATAAACGGCAACTCCGGGGAACAACCACCAGTAATTGGCGCTGCGTACCTCGACCCAAAAAGCGCCAAAATCCAGGTCCTTGAGCACCCACCACAAAAAAACCACACTGATGGCTAGCCCAACCCAAAATTGCCAGCGTTTCACGAGAGGATTGTACACTTAGCAACTATCAAAGTGTGACGCCAAAGGGAGGTCCCGGGGAAACCCGGACCGTGTTCCTGAATGCAGACCAGAACCTGGAAGTTGCCGTGATTCCGGGCGCGTACTTTTATAAGTACGAAGCCTGTGGGCGCATGAATAGGGCCTTTACCCAGGTGAGCGATGGCGGGGATAGCCTGACCCTTAAGAAGTGTGCGGGCACGGCTCTGAGCAAGATTGTCATCGACAACCAGACGGGCAGACCGATGATTGTGACGCTGACGGGCCTTGGCGGCTTGTTTGGCTACTGTGTGCCGCCCGGCGGCATCACCATCGCTATTCCGGCGGGCGCGTACACGTTCACCTCGAACGCCTGCTTGTCAGAGCGCGGCATGCTGAAGGCTTCCGCCCGTCTGCCGCAGCCGCTGATCTGGACCTGGACCTTCGATGAAGTGACGCTAGCGTCCTAGGCAGAGTAAATTCCCTCTCTTCAAACAAAAACGACCCTCAAAAATTTGAGGGTCGTTTTTGTTTCCTTAGACTAGCGGCCAGGGTGTGGCACGTTCATCCCCGGGGGGCGCAGGAAAACGCGGGGTGTCGAGTATTGCCGCCACGCGTGTGCCCACGGCGGCCAGTTCATCGACCTTGAGATAGGCACCCAATTGATGCCGTAATTCGCTATTCGCATTCAATTGATTCTTCAATGCTTTCATATCATCAAGCAAATAATCAGGAATAATTTCCCCCGCAAAATCCCACACCACCGTTCGCAGTTTAGGTTCAGCGTGGAAGCAAATGCCGTGGTCGATCAGGCACAGCTTGCCGCCGTCCAACAAGATGTGCCCGCCTTTGCGGTCGGCATTGTTCACAATAATGTCGAAAAGTGCGACAGGCTGCAGCCGCTGGCGCGTCTGCGCGTCGAAGGTGAAATAATGCTGCTCGGGATCGTGGTTCACGCGCAGCTGCAGAGAGCCCGGCCCCAGCGGTCCGTCTTCGCGGTAGACAGTCGGGGGCACCAGATCCCAGCCCAGCGCCTCGCTCACCAGATAAGCCGCCATCTCGCGCCCGGCCAATGTCTCTGCGGGAAAATCCCAAAGCGGCCTTTCTCCCCGCTGTGGTTTATAGACCGCTTCGATCTTTTCCTTTCCTTCATTAACTTCAACTAGAAATGTGAAGTTTGATCCCCAGGTGAATTGGCCTTTTATTTCTACAGATCCCCTTTCTAGTATTTGAAATAAATCATTGGATTTGCTAATGGCACTCGGGACTTGGATTATTCATCCCTTATCCCTCATCCTTCATCCCTTAGTGCTTATGCCCGTTCTTGCGCGGGCAAAAGTGGCCCGCGGGATCCATGGGCTGGCCGCACTGGGGACACAGCGGTCGCCCTCGGGAGGCGACTTCCAGGCCCCAATTAGCCATGGCGCGGATCTGGGAACGCGTGCACCACAAACGAACTACGTTCAGGTCCTCGGTCTCCTTGCCCTCCCCTTCAGCAAGTTCGCGCAACTCGATGGCGACGAGGTCGGCTTCCGGGTCGTAACCCAGGCCTAGCTGGCCGACGCGAAACAAAGGCTCCACAGGTGGATGGACATGCATCTGGTCTTCATCATAGTCAGCGGATGCATCTGGGAGGTCGACATATTTCGTGTTCACATCCGCGAGGAATTGCTCGATTCCCACGGCCAGGCTCTGGATCTGGGTCTTTTCACAGATTAACGTGATGGTGCGGTCGTCTTTCCAAGCCTGGATGTAAAAAACGCGCTTGCCGGACGGACCGATGGCATCGGTGGTGATATGACCCACGGGGCGAAGTTCTATGGGTTTGGGTTTAGCCATTGTCAAAAAAATATGAGGTGCGCCAGTATATCAGACGGGCTTGGAACCAAATTCTTTCGCCCTCAGGTTTAAATTCACCAGCTTTATTTCTTTCCGGCCGATCATCAATGTGCTTACCGAAGCTGTATCGATCACCAATCTCTGGAAAAGGTCGAGCGGCAAGCCAATGAAATGGGCGATGACCAGCTTGAGCGGGTCAGCGTGGCCGACAATAGCAAAGTAATCCTTTTGTTTATGGCGCGTGCACAAAGTTTCGACCTCAGCCACCAAGCGTGCTTGCTGTTCCACCATCCACTCTCCGGCGGGGAAACGGAACTGGGCGGGATTTTCCTGCAGTTGCTTCCAGCGCTTGTCGCGACTTAGCCGCTTAACACTTTGTCCCTCCCATTCGCCCAACGCAGTTTCAATGAGATTGGGGCGCTTCTCAACCTGCAACCCATGCATGCTGGCAATCGATTGCGCCGTTTCCACAGCGCGGTCAAGTGGGCTGCTGTACACCGCCTTTAGCGGGATACCCTTCAGCGCCTCTGCCAGCGCCGCCACCTCGGCACGCCCTTGTTCGTTGAGATGTACGCCAGGCAGCCGGCCGGCCAGCCGCTGCTTCTTTGCATAATCGTTCATTCCGTGACGGATGAGGTAGACAGTTGGCATGCGAAGTATTCTACATTGATAACCTTAGTCTGCCTCGTTATGAACTTACTTTCCAGAAAATGAATATTCGGAGTTGATGTTTAAGCTTACGGCTAACAGCTGATAGCTAAAGGCTGTTTTTATGTTGGCTTGTGCCGGCTCTTCAACTGATCGATGGTGTCCGTGTCCAGCGCTGGAACTTCGAGCGTCTTCGTGATGCCTAGCGCCTTACGTTGAGCTTCACGCCAGCGCGCCAGACGTGCCCGTACCTCAGCCTCATAGCCCTGATCGGAGGGCGAATAGAAATAAGTACCCAGCACTTCTTTGGGCAAATATTGCTGCGGCGCGAAATGCTCCGCCTCGTCGTGAGGGTAGACGTAACCCTTGCCGTGTCCCAGCGCCTTGGCATCGCGGTTCTTATCTTTGAGCGGATCCGGCACTTTCACCAGGCCATCCGCCTCGATCTTCTGGTACGCGGAAAAATAAGATGTGGCCGTATTCGACTTGGGCGCGGTGGAAAGATAAATCGTGGCGTGTACGATGGGGTAGATGCCTTCGGGCAGCCCGACGTAATCAAAGGCCTGCGCCGCTGCGCTGGCCACCACCATCCCCAACGGATCTCCCATGCCGATATCTTCACCAGCCAGGATCAGCAGGCGGCGCAGGATAAAGCGCGGGTCTTCGCCGGCATACAGCATCTTGGCCAGCCAGTAAAGCGCCGCATCCGGGTCCGAGCCGCGCACCGATTTGATGAACGCAGAAATCGTGTCGTAGTGCGCGTCGCCATCCTTATCGTACAGCACCGCCCGCCGCTGGATGGATTCCTGCGCCACCGACAGGGTTACGTGGACAGTACCGTCTTTGGGCGGCGTGCTCTCCACCGCCAGCTCGAGCGCGTTCAGCGCGTTGCGCGCGTCCCCGCCGGCGATTTGGATGATGTGCTGCATCGCATCCTCATCCACATGGACCACGCGGTGGCCGTAGCCACGCTCTTTGTCTGCCAGCGCCTGCTCCAGGATGGTGCGCACATCGGCATCACTCAGCGGCCGCAGCTGGAAGACGCGCGATCGCGACACCAGCGCGCCGATCACTTCGAAATAAGGGTTCTCTGTGGTCGCGCCGATCAGCGTGATGGTTCCGTTCTCTACATGTGGCAGCAACGCATCCTGCTGGGCCTTGTTCCAGCGGTGCACTTCATCCACGAAAAGAATGGTGCGGATGTTGTGCAGCTTACGGCGCTCCCTGGCTTCGCTGATCACCACGGCCAGGTCCGCCTTGCCTGCCATCACCGCGGAGAGCGTTTCGAAATGCGATTTCGTGTGGTTGGCGATCACCATGGCCAGCGTGGTCTTCCCGGACCCGGGCGGTCCCCACAGGATGATGGAAGCGAACAGCCGGTCCGCCTCGATAGCCCGGCGCAGCAATCGGCCCTCGCCCACAATGTCTTCCTGGCCGATGTACTCGGCTAAATTGCGCGGCCGCATGCGGGCTGCCAGCGGCGCTTCGGTAGCCAAGCGCTGCTTGAGCGCGTGATCGAAAAGGTCGGTCATTTAAAAGGATTTACTACTTTCAGGCCGCGGTAATTTCTGTTCATGTCAAAGTCTTCAGAATAAATAGTATCGCATCCTAAGGCAAAGGCGCTCTGAAGAATCATGGCGTCCCAAAACGAAATCTTTAATTCGGTATGCAGATCAACGGCTGAAAGAATATCCTCTATCTCGGGAACATGTCGTTTCCATTTGCTTAGGTCGGTTACCAACTGGCGCGCAAGTTGAGGGCGAATTGGTTTCCGGATCTTGTTCGTTACCGTTACATAAAACTCTTGCAGCACTTGCATACTGAGACTGCCAGATCCCTGATTCCAATGGGCTTGTACAAGCTCTGTAGCCATAGCATGTTTATCCGCTATGGCGATGTCGTACGCGTAGACTAGGATGTTTGTGTCGAAAAACAAAAGACGGGAATCAGCGCTCATGTAGATCGTCGCGGCTCCAATTTCGCTTATCCAATCCACCCATATCAATGCCGCGTTTCAAGAATTCAATATTCCTGCGACGAGCTTCTTCAAACCCCTCTTCGTGTTCGACAACTTCGGCCAAAGTATTGGCCAAAAGAGTAGAGAGTGACGTTTTACGTTTTATGGCCAGCAACTTGGCTTTCCGCAATATTTCCTTAGGCAAAGAAAGCGTTACATTCTGGGTTTTCATAATTCCATTGTATCACGTATTTACGTGAACTTACCTGAGCAGTTGCCTTTCACCAGATGCCCTCCTGGCCGATGTACTCGGCTAAATTGCGCGGCCGCATGCGGGCTGCCAGCGGCGCTTCGGTAGCCAAGCGCTGCTTGAGCGCGTGATCGAAAAGTTGGCCGAAAAAACCTATGGGCA